>JBPEXC010000450.1:0-9280 GCA_052032035.1 Acidimicrobiales bacterium
TTCAACGACGTCACCGCCGAGGTGACCCACATCGGCGAGGAGCCCACCGACCTGTTCGAGTGGGGCCAGGCCGTCGTGGTCGAGGGCCGCTGGGACGGCGACCGGTTCGTGTCCGACCAGATCTTGGTGAAGCACTCCGAGAGCTACGTGGCCGAGAACGAGGACCGCCCCGGCGTGGGCGACACCCCGGCCGCCACCCCCAGCGAGTCGTAGCCGCGCCCATGTGGTCGTTCCTCGGTCTCGGCTTCGCCGTGCTCGGACTCTCGGCGTCGGTCCTCGGCGCCCTCGGCGGTGCGTGGGGCCTGCTCACCGACCGACCGAGCACCCGACGGGTCGTGCGGCAGTGGGCCTGGTTCGTGCCCCTGGCCGGGCTCGGGGCGTTCGTCGTGATGGAGCTCGCGCTGTTCCAGCGCGACTACACGGTGTCCTTCGTGCAGCAGGTCGGCAGCGACTCGACCCCGGCCCTGTTCAACTTCGCCGCCCTGTGGTCCGCCCTCGAGGGGTCGATCATCCTGTGGGCCGCGATCCTCGGCGTCTACGTCGCCGCCGTGCTGTGGAAGTTCCGCGACCGCAACGACGACCCGCTCTTCGGGTGGGCGCTCGTCGTGCTGCTGGTCGTGTGTGCCTTCTTCTTCGCCCTGATGGTGGGCCCGGCCAACCCGTTCACCCCCGTCGACGTGCCCGCCGGGTTCGTCGGCCCGGGACCGAACCCGCTGCTCCAGAACCACGTGCTGGTCGCCTTCCACCCGCCGATGCTCTACCTCGGCTACGTCGGCTTCGTCGTGCCCTTCGCCTTCGCCCTCGGCGCCCTGATCACCGGCCGGCTCGGCGAGGGCTGGTTGCTCGAGACCCGGCGGTGGACGGTCGCGGCCTGGGGATTCCTCACCGCCGGCATCATCCTCGGCGCCTGGTGGAGCTACGAGGTGCTCGGCTGGGGTGGCTACTGGGCGTGGGATCCGGTGGAGAACGCGTCGCTGTTGCCGTGGCTGACCGGCACCGCCTATCTCCACTCGGTGATGGTGCAGGAACGCCGCGGCATGTTGCGGGTGTGGAACCTGTCGCTGCTGTGCTCCACCTTCGCCCTCACGATCCTCGGCACCTTCCTCACCCGCTCCGGCGTCGTCGACTCGGTCCACGCCTTCAGCGAGGGGGCCGTCGGCCCGTGGCTGCTCGTGTTCTTCACGGTGATCACGGTCACCTCGGTCGGCCTGATCGGTTGGCGCGGCGACGAGCTGCGCTCGCCCGGCGCGATCGACTCGGCGGTCAGCCGTGAAGCCAGCTTCCTCGCCAACAACGTGATCTTCGGCGCCCTGGCCTTCGTCGTCCTGCTCGGCACCGTGTTCCCCCTCCTGGCCGAGGCCTACGACGGCACCCGGCTCACGATCGGCCGTCCCTACTTCGACTCGCTCGGTCGCCCGATCGCCTTCGTCATGCTGTTCCTGATGGCGGCCGCCCCGGTGTTGCCCTGGCGCAAGGCGTCGGGCGAACTGTTGTCGCAACGGTTGTTCTGGCCGGCGGTCGCCGCGGTCGGGTCGATGGCGCTCGCGATCGCGCTCGGCGGTCGCGGGCTCTACGCCATCGCCACCTTCGGGCTCGGCGGGTTCGCCGCCGGCGCAGCGGTGCGCCAGCTCGTGCTCGCCACCCGTCGACAGGGGTGGCGCGGCCTGGTCGGTCGCACCAACGGCGGCATGATCGTCCACCTCGGCGTCGTCCTCCTCGCCGTCGGCGTCGCCTCGAGCGAGGCCTACAAGACCGACCGGTCGGCCACCCTGCTGCCCGGCCAGTCGATGACGGTGGGCGATCACGAGTTCACCTACCTCCAGCTCGCCGGCGACGAGACGTCCCGGCGGGTGAAGATCTGGGCCGACGTGCAGATCGACGGCGGCGACATCTACACCCCGGCCCAGACCCGCTACACGGTCCAGGGCATGGTCGTGCCGACCCCGTCGGTGCGGCCCGGGTTCACCGAGGACCTGTTCCTCGTGCTCGACTCCGCCCCCGACTCGGCCGACGGCCCGATCCGGTTGCGGGTGATCGTGCGCCCGATGATCTCGTGGCTGTGGGCCGGCGGTGGTCTGATGGCCCTCGGGTCGCTGCTCGCCCTGTTCCCCGGCAAGCGCCGCCGCGCCACGGCGCCGACCTCGGCGCTTCCCGGCGACGGACGGGTCGACCCCGCGCCGACCACCCCGCCGAGTGGCCCGCCGGAACCGGCGACGGTGGGGTCGTGAACGCGCCCTCGTCCCGCTTCTGGGCGGCGCTGGCCGCGATCGGCGTCGCCGGCTTCGTGGCCCTCCTCGCGTTCGGCGGGGGCGACGGCACCGACGGCACCACCTCGCTGCTCGGCCGGCGGGTGCCGGAGGTGATCGGGGAGACCCTCGACCTCGCCGACCCCGACACCCCCACCGGCGTCGAGTTCGACATCGACGACCATCGGGGCCGTTGGGTCCTGGTCAACTTCTTCGCCACGTGGTGCCCGCCCTGCATCGCCGAACACCCGGAGCTGGTGGCCCTCCAGGAGTGGGGCGACGAGACCGGCGAGCTCGAGGTGGTGTCGGTCGTGTTCAACGACGACCCCGGTGCCGTCGCCGAGTTCTTCGACGAGCGCGGTGGCGACTGGCCGGTGCTGTCCGAGGCGTCGATCGCCGTCGAGTTCCAGATCGCCCAGATCCCCGAGAGCTTCCTCGTCGACCCGAGCGGGGTCGTCGTCGCCCACTTCATCAGCGGCATCGAGGCGTCCCAGGTGCTCGACGCGATGGGGGTGACGTCGTGACCGGCGTCGCCGCCCGGCTGCGCTGGCTGGCGATCGCCGTCCTCGGGGTGGCGTGCCTGTCGATCGCCGCCTTCGACGACGGCAGCCGCACCGACGACGAGCGGGTGCAGGACCTGTCGGCCCGCTACGCCTGTCCCACCTGCGACGGCCAGAGCGTGGCGGAGTCGAACGCTGCGGTGGCGGCCACGATCCGGGAGTTCATCGCCGTCGAGGTGGCCAACGGCACCCCCGACGACGAGATCCGCGACCAGCTCGTGGCGTCGTACGGCACCGGGGTGCTGCTCAACCCGCCCTCGGAGGGCGTGTCGGCCCTGATCTGGATCCTGCCGGTGGCGGTGCTCGTCGGCGGCAGCGCCGTGGTCGTCAACAGCCTGCGGCGAGACGACATGGGCGCCCTCGTCGCCACCGACGACGACCGCGCGTTGGTCGAGGAGGCCCTGCGTCGCAGCGTGGGGTCGGGGGACGACGCCGATGTCTGAGCGGAGCCGCCGGGCGCTCGAAGAGGAGCGCGACTTCCTGCTGCGCTCGATCGAGGACCTCGACGCCGAGCTGGCGGCCGGCGATCTGTCGGCCGCCGACCACGCCCGGCTGCGCGACGACTACGTCGCCCGGGCGGCCGACGCCCTCCGCGCCCTGGACACCGACCGCGCCGCAGCCGAGGACCGCGCCGCGGCCGCCGACCGCGCCGCGGCAGCGGAGCCGGTGCCGGACACGCCGGCGGATTCGTCGAGCGGAGTCGACGAGGGCGCGTCGCGACGACTGGTCTGGGCCGGTGGGCTCGCGGTGTTCGCCGTCGTCGCCGGCCTGCTGCTCGCCAACTTCGCCGGCGAGCGCGGCGCGTCCGACGCGTTGACGGGAAGCATCGAGCCGTCGCTGCGGCAGAAGAACACCGACTGCCAGCGCCTCGGGGCCGAGGGCGAGATGGAGGCGTCGCTGACCTGTTTCGACGAGATCCTCGCCGAGGATCCCCAGAACGTCGACGCCCTCACCTACCGGGGGTGGTACCTGTTCCTCACCGCGCAGTCGGCGTCGGCGTCGGGGGTCGACGACCTGGCGGTCGAGCTGCTCGGCCGGGCCGAGAGCAACCTGGCGCAGGCGGTCGAGATCGACCCCGAGGCCGTGGAGGCCCGCGCGTTCCGGGCGGTCGTGTTCAACCGGATGGGCGACAGCGACGCCAGCTGCGCCGAGTTGGCGGTGCTCGACACCCTCGACCCGCCGCCGATGATCACCGACCTCACCAGCGCCCTCGCTGCCGCCTGCTGAGCAGCGCCGGGCGGGTCAGCGGCCGCGGTTCGTCAGCGGCTGCAAGTCACGTGAGCGCCGTGACCTTCTTGCCCTGGTAGGTGGCCTTCTTGATCTTCGAACCCTTGAGTTCGAGGGTCCACACCGACCCCTTCTCACAGCCCCGACCCTTCACCTTGGCGCCGCCGCGGGCGGCGAGGTCGATCACCTCGGGGATGATGTTGCCGTGCGAGCAGAGCACGGCGCCGTCCTTGGCCAGGTCGCCGAGCAGCCCCATCACGTCTGCGGCGTAGCCGTCCTCCCAGAGCCGTTCGTCCTCGACCACGGCCAGGCCACGCGCGGTCGCCAACGGTTCGACCGTCTGGACGCACCGGGTGGCCGGGCTCGAGACGACCTGGGTGAACGGGGCGTCGCCGAGGAGGTCGACCAGCTCGACGGCTCGGGCGACTCCTCGGTCCGACAACGGGCGGTAGCGGTCGTGGTGGCCCGGGCCGCGGGATCCGGCGTGGGCGTGACGTACGAAGTAGATGGCCATCGCTGGCGTCGAGGCTAGCGGTGGCGATCCGAGGTCGGGAGGGCCGAAGGGCTCAGGTTGCGCCTCGGCGGCGAGGGGCGCGGCGTCACCGAACGGTCAGATCGCGGTCCAGCCGCCGTCGACGAACACCACCTGGCCGGTGACGTAGCGCGAGGCGTCGGAGAGCAGGAACAGCAGGGCGCCGTCGAGCTCGCCCTCCTGGCCGGGGCGGCCCATCGGGGTGTTGTCGGTGATGTAGGCCCGACCGGAGTCGGTGGCGAACATCCCGGTGTTCATCTCGGTCTCGAACCAGCCGGGCCCGATGGCGTTGACCCGCACGTTGCGACGAGCCCACTGCGAGGCCAGCTCGCGGGTGAGGTTGTGGAGGCCGCCCTTGGCCGCGGCGTAGCCCGGCACCTTCAGGCGCCCGCCGCCGCCGTCGCCGAGGACGGAGCCGATGTTGACGATCGAACCCGGCTGGCCGTTGTCGATCATCCACTTGGCGGCACGGCGGGCGAGGTCGTAGGGGGCGACCAGGTCGATCTCGATCTCGCGTCGGAACTCGTCGATGTCGTCGTCGATCGCCGGGATCACCCGGGAGATTCCGGCGTTGTTGACCACGCCGTCGATCCGGCCGAACTCGCCGAGGGTGGCGTCGATCACGGTCTCGGGGGCACCCGGCGCGGCGAGGTCCGCGGGAACCGCGAAGGTGTTGGGGAGTTCGGCGGTGAGTTCGGCGAGACGCTCGGCCCGGCGGGCGACGAGGACCACGGTGGCCCCGGCGGCGGTGAGGGACTGGGCAAAGCGGTGACCGAGGCCGCTGCTCGCCCCGGTCAGGACGATCACCCGGCCCTCGAGGGAGAACAGGTCGGCGGGGGAGGGCACCGCGTTGGTCGAGGAGTCAGCGGGGGCAGAACACATGGCCGCATGGTGGCACCATTGGCCCGGTGACCCCAACTGAGCCCACCCCCGCCGCCACCCATCGACCGGTCAGCCCCGCCTCGCTGGCCCCGCCGGCCGCCAACTACGCGTTGGCGGTGGCGAGCGAGGGCGTGTCCCGCCTCCTCCACACCTCCGGCGTCGTGCCCACCCGCCCCGACGGCTCGGTGCCCGACGCCGACGGCCCCGAGGGCCTCACCGCCCAGGCCGAGGTGGTGTGGGCGTCGATCGCCGCCCTGGTGGCCGAGGCGGGGATGGCGCTGACCGACATCGTGTCGATCACGACCTACGTCGTGGTGGGCTACGACCTCGGACCGGTGATGACGGTGCGCGACCGCCATCTCGGCGACCACCGATCGGCGTCGACCCTGGTGACGGTCCCGGCCCTCGCCCAGGACGCCTGGAAGATGGAGATCGCGGTCGTCGCCGCCGCCTGAGCGCCCCCCGTGAGCGCCGAGCCGTGGCCCGAGGCGTCAGGGGCATCCTCGGCCACCTAGGCTCGCCGGGATGCGCAGCCTGGGTGCACGACGTCGCCGACTGCTCGCCGTCTCGGTGGTGCTGGCCGCTCTGAGCGTCGCGTCGCCGGCGGCGGCCACGTGGTCGCTGGTGGCGGTCGACCCCGACACCGGCGAGGTGGGCGCGGCGATCGCCTCGTGTGTGCCGCCCCAGGCGCTCGGGCCGCTGGACCAACCGCTCTTCCCGCTCGCCGTCATGCCGGGCGAGGGCGTCGCCGTCGTCCAGGGGCAGGTGTCGACCGATGCGACGATCCAGATCCGCAACCTCGTGCTCGACGAGGGGCTCGCAGCGGCGCCGACCCTGGCGTTCGTCACGGCCCCGGAGTTCGACGACCAGGCCGACGCCCGCCAGTACGCCATCGTGCTCCTGCCCGACGCCGAGCCGTCCGGAGAGACGGCCGGCGAGACGGCCGCATCCCCGCCCGACATCGCCGCCGAGTCGGGGGCATCGCTGGCGCCGGTGGCGGTCGATCGGCAGGCCGACGGGCTCTCGGTCCAGGGCAACCTCCTGGTCGACGAGGCCGTCGTCGATGATGCCCTCGACGCGTTCGTCACCTCGGAGGGAGACCTCACCGAGCGACTGGTCGCCGGTCTGGCGGCGGGTGCCGACGCCGGTGGTGACTCGCGGTGCGGTGAGCAGACGGCGCTCTTCGCCCAGGTCGTCGTGGCGGCACCTGCGGAGGCTCCCGGCGTCGACCCCGAGACCGGGCTCCCCAACCTCTCCCGGGTGCTCACCGTCGTGGCGTCGTCGGGGGGCGACAACCCGGTGGCGATCCTCGCCGAGCGGGTCGAGGCGGGGGCGCAGTCGGGGGTGATCCTGCCCGAGAGCGACGGCAACGGCGCACTGGTGGCGATCGTCGTCGGGTTCGCCGCCGTCGCCTTCGTCGGTGGCGGATTCCTCTTCTGGCGAGCCGCCTATCGCCGCCCGATGCCGCGTCGCTGAACTCGCCGCCCGAACCGGCGGGCGAATTCGGCGCGAGTGTCAGTGGACACCGCGAGACTGTGGGGATGGACCGCGAACCCCCCGAGCGCGTCGCCGACGGCTCGCATCGCGACCTGGTCGGCCTGCTCGTCCCCGAGTGGCGTGGCTACTCCGGCGTCGCCGTGCTCGTGGCGATCGCCGGCGTGCTGCCTGTGGCGGCCCCGCTGCTCACCCGCGTCGTCATCGATCGCGCCGCCGAGGGCGCCTCGTCGGCCGAGCTGTGGCCGCTCGCGCTCTTCGCCGTGCTGGCGGCGGTCGGCGTCCAGTTCGCGAGCATCGCCGCCGCGTGGTGGGCCACGACGGTGGCCTGGCGCTCGACCGATCGACTCCGGGGCGAACTGACCGCCCACACCCTCGACCTCGGCCTCGACCACCACGCGCGCCACGGCACCGGCGCCGGGGTGCAACGCATCGACGGCGACCTCGCCAGCGTGTCCGACCTGCTCGGCGGCGTGATCAAGGTCGTCGGCACCGGGGTGGTCACCCTGATCGCCATCGGGGTGTCGCTGTTCGCCCTGTCGCCGGCCCTCGGGCTCGGCTACACGATCTACCTCGTCGCCTTCATCGGCCTCGTCGTCGCGCTGCGGCGGCGGTCGGTGGGGGAGTCGGCGGCAGAGATGGGCGCTACCGGGGCCCTCCTCGGCGAGATCGAGGAGGCACTCGGAGCCGCCGAGGATCTACGGACCCTCGGTGCGGGTGCCCACGTCCGACGACGGCTCGTCGACCACAGCCGCGCCTGGGCGGTCGCCGTGCGCACCACCTTCTCGTCGTGGCTCTCGATCCATCGTCTGGTCCAGGGAGGCGTCACGGCCGGGCTCGTGCTGGCCATCGGGGCGAGCGGTCTCCTCCTCGGCACCGACGCCCTCACGATCGGCACGTCGTTCGCCCTCCTCCAGTTCGCGCTCCAGAGTCGGCGCCCCCTCGACGAGATGATCGGCCAGCTCGACCTCGTCCAGCGGGCGGCCGGCGCGATGCGTCGGGTGGCCGAACTCCGGGCCGAACCGCCGGCCGTCCCCGACGACGGTGACGGCGACCTGCCCGACGGCGCGCTCTCGGTTGCGATCGACGGGGTCGCGTTCGCCTACGGCGACGGGCCCGCGGTGCTCGACGACGTCACGATCCACGTGCCCGCCGGCTCGCAACTGGGGCTGGTCGGGCGGACGGGGAGCGGCAAGACGACGCTGGCCCGACTGATCCTGCGGATGGCCGACCCGAGCGCCGGCGCGGTCCGTCTCGGCGACACCGACCTGCGTTCGTTGCGCCTCGACGCGGTGCGGGAGCGTGTCGCCTTCCTCGACCAGCACGCTCGACTCTTCACCGCCACCCTGCGCGACAACGTCCGGTTGTTCCGCGAGCGGGCCGAGGGAGCCGACGGCGAGGTGCTCGCCGCCCTCGATGCCGTCGGCCTGTCCGCCCTCGTGGCGTCGCTGCCCGACGGGCTCGACACCGTGGTCGGCCCCGGCGGCACCACCCTCTCGGCCGGGGAGGCGCAGCTGGTGTCCCTCGCCCGCATCTGGTTGCGCGACCCGAGTCTTGTCGTCCTCGACGAGGCGACCGCGTCGGTCGATCCGGCCACCGAGGCTCGGATCTCCGCCGCCGTCGACGCCCTGCTGGTCGGTCGCACGGCGGTGATCGTCGCCCACCGTCTCTCGACGCTGGACCGGGTCGACCAGATCGCCGTGCTCGACCACGGTCGGCTGGTCGAGGTCGGGCCTCGAGCCGATCTCGCGGCGGCCGACGGCTCGTTCGCCGCGCTCCTGGCCGTCGCCCGTGCCGACGGCGTGGAGCCGACGGGGGTCGGGTCGTGAACGCCGCGAGTCCGTGGGTCGTCATCGCCCGATCGATCGCCAACCGGCCCGCCCCCTACCTCGCTTGCTTCCTCGCGTTCCTCGTGTTCTTCAACATGTCGCTGGCGATCGGATTGGCGGTCGAGTGGGCCTTCGACGGCATCGAGGCCGGCGACCGGGCCCAGGTGTGGTGGGCGGCGCTGTTGCTCGCCGTTGCCGAAGCGGTCCGCCTGGCCGCGTTCCACCCGGGGATGTGGACCTTCGCCGCCTACAAGTCGTTGGTCGCCACCCACTTCCGGGTGACGATGCTCGACGCGCAGCTGGCCAGCGGCGGCCCCGACGCCGCTCGGCCGGTGGCGTCGCCGGCGGCCGCCACCCCCCAGTTCCGCGACGATCCCGAGGACCTCGTGCTCCTGGGCGACGGTGTCATCGACCTCGTCGGCGGCCTCACGTTCGCAGCGATCGCGATCGGCATCATGGGTGCCGCCGAGCCGATCGCCGCCGTCGTGGCGGTGGCAGGGACCCTGTTTG
>JBPEXC010000451.1:0-7225 GCA_052032035.1 Acidimicrobiales bacterium
GGGGGCGAGCACGGTGTAGCCCTCGCCGGCGATCCGGCGTGCGAAGTCGCGGGTCCAGTCGTCGAGGCCCCACCACGAGTGCAGCAGCAGCACCCCGGGCCCCTCCCCGCCACCGGGCGGGGCCACCAGGAACGCCGAACCCGCCGAGTCGTTGGTGAAGGGACTTTCTGGCATCTCCCAACCCTATTGGGTTCCCGCCTCTAGTCTGTCGGGTCGTGCCTGGCCCCCTCCGATTGCTCGGCGTCGCCGGTGCCCTGATCGTCGACGTGTCCAAACGTTGGTATCACGGCGGCATCGGTGACCTCGCGGCCGGTGTCACCTTCTGGATCTTCCTCACCGCGCCCGCCGCGGTGCTCGCACTCGTCGCCGGCGTCGGCTCCCTCGACCAACTCCTCGGCCAGAACCTCTCCAACGAGATCCGCACCGACACGATCGCCCTGTTCGAACAGGTGTTGTCGACCGACGCGCCGGGCGTGGCCGACGCGGTGAACTCGCTGTTCGACCAGGGGACCAACGGCGGGCTGATCACCTTCTCGATCGCCGTGGCGCTCTGGACGATCTCGCGCGGGTTCTCCGGCATGATCCGGGCGCTCGACGACGTCTACGACGTCGAGCACGGACGCAGCTGGTACTACACCCGCGTGGTGGCACTGGTCCTCGGGCTCGGCTCGCTCCTGGTGCCGGTGCCGATCGCCCTGCTCGAGATCTTCGTCTGGTCACGGGTGCCGGCCGGGCTCCTCGGCACCCTGCTGCCCCTCGCGAGCGGGATCCTGATCCTGGTGCTCTGGGCCTCGCTACTGTTCCACTACGGACCCTCGATCCGGACCCAGTGGAAGTGGGATCTGCCCGGCGCGATCGTGGCGGCGACGTTCTGGTGGGTGCTGGCCGAGGGCTTCCGGTTCTACGTGGCGATCACCAACGGACGCAACGGCGTCGCCAGCGCCGTCGGTGCGTCGCTGCTCGCCCTGACCTGGGTGTGGCTCGTGGCGCAGGTGCTGTTGATCGGCGCCGCCGTCAACGCCGCCATCGGTGAGCGGCTCGGCCTCGACCGGAGCCGGCGCGAGTGGAAGCTGCCCGAGGCGATCTTCCGGACCGGCGAGATGCGGCGCATCGACCCGGAGCTGGGGCCGCCGACCGATCGCCCGAAGCGTCGGCGGGTGGCGGGCCAGCGGGATCGGGCGGGCCAGCGCGACCGGGCCGGCCGGCGAGATCGGTCAGACGAGCCAGCGCCCCGTCCGTAGCGCGTGCGCTCGCGCCGCCGGCGCCATCAGGTCGACCTCGCCGCCCCGCGCCCGCGTCGACGACACCTCGGCGAACCGATCGTCGACCGGCAACCGGAGGCGCTCGGGGATCCCGGCCGATCCGGCTCGGGCCACGATCGTGGCGGTGGGCAGGCGGGCGAGGGTGGCGTCGCGATGGGGTTCGTCGTCGTACCAGCGCAGCTCGTGGATCTGGTGCCACTTGTCGGCCCCCATCACCACGACGTCGTAGCCCTCGGCGATGTCGGCGAGCAGCTGGGCGTCGGTCACCGACACCTCGAGGCCGGGCACGTCGGCCGCCACCGCAGCGAGCACCTCGAGCCGTTCGGCCATCGGCGGATGGTTGGCGGCCTCCTTGCCGAGCGCGGTCCTCGACACCATCCAGGTGAGGCTGGTGAGCCGGTGATGGTCGAGGGCCGCGACGCTGATCGCGACGTGGGCGACGGTCGGCGGGTCGAACGACCCGGGGTAGACGCCGCGTCGGGACGTGGGGTCGGTCACGTCCACGAGGGGATCTCCTCGTCGAAGATCCAGGCCTGCATCAGGGCCCGGACCTCGGGGCCGAAGCCCTCGTCGACCAGGGCCAGGAAGTCCGACGTCGAGGCGGTGTCGCCGTCGTGGCGCTCCACCCACTCCCGGGCGAAGGCGAAGAACGCATCGTCACCGACGGTGCGGCGCAACGCCTCGATCGTGAGGGCGCCCCGGTAGTAGACGTTGGCGCCGAAGAGTTCGTCGGCCCCGATGTCGGTGAGCGGACCGAGCCCGTCGGAGCGGCCGTAGAGATCGTCGAAGACGTCGGCCACCTCGGCGGGGTCGCCGCCGCCGAGCCAGGCCATCTCGGCCCAGGTGGCGAACCCCTCGTTGAGCCAGATGTCGCGCCACGACGCCGGGCTCACCGCGTTGCCGAACCAGTGGTGGGCGAGCTCGTGGGCGTGGATCGAGTCGACGAAGTCGCTCTCGATCCTGACGAACTCGGCGGAGAACAGGCTCAGGGTCTGGTTCTCCATGGCGAAGCCGAGCGACTCGGGCACCGCCGCGATGCCGTAGGCGTCGTAGGGGTAGGGGCCGAACCAGTCCTCGAGCTCGGGCAGCATCTCGGCGTAGAGGTCGTCGAGGCGCGGGACGAGGGTGTCGACGTCGTCGTGGGGGACGACGTGGCGGATCGCGGTGTCGCCGATGGCGGGTCGCTCGACGTAGGCGAGGTCGCCGGTGACGATCGACGCCAGGTAGGTGGCCATCGGGTGGGGGGTCGACCAGGCCCACACCGTGCCGTCGTCGCGTTCGTCGAGGCCGACCAGGGTGCCGGGGCCGACCGCCACGTCGCCCGCATCGACCAGCACCTCGAGGTCGAACGTGGCCTTGTCGAGGGGATGGTTGTTGGACGGGAACCACGACTGGGCCCCGATCGGTTCGCTGACGACGAAGCTGCCCCAGTCCCGCTCGATCCACCCCAGCAGGCCGAGGCCGATCGCGTCGTCGACGCCCTGGGGGCTGCCCTGATAGGTCACCTCGACCACCGCCGGCCCGTCGAGGGCCGCGGCGGGCCGGACCCACAGCTCGGTGCCCTGGTGGTCGAACTCGGCGGGTTCGCCGTCGACCGAGACGGCCGTGACGGTCAGGTGCTCGAGATCGAGGCTGAAGGTGGCGAGGCCGGGCTGGGCGACGAGGTCGATGCGGGCGACTGCGACCAGGTCGGTGCCGCGGGCGTCGAGGTCGAGGTCGTAGTGGATGACGTCGTAGCCGCCGTTCCCGGCGGACGGGAACAGCTCGTCGCCGAGGCCGTCGCTGCCGGTGAACGGTGCGCCGCCGCTGTCGGCGGTGTCGCCGCTCGCGACCGTTGTGGCGGGGCTGGTCGCGTCGGGGGTGCCCGCCGGTTCGCCCTCGTCGGCGACGGTGGTGCCCGGCTCGGCGGCCTCGGTCGGGCCGAGCACGCAGGAGGCGAGGGCACAGCACGTCGCCACGAGGGTGGTGAGGACCTTGCGGTGGGCGCCCGACATCGTCGGCCAGTGTGCCAGGACCGCCACGGGGGCGGGCGTCACTAGGGTGGACGCCGCATGCAGGTACGGGACGACACCGGCGAGCCCCCGGAGACCGGGGACGAGGCGCTGGCACGGGTGCTCGGGGCCCTCCGACCCGAGGTCACGGTCGCCGACGGGGTCGCCACCGGCACCTTCACACCCCAACCCGAGCATCGCGGCAACCCGGGCTGGCTCCACGGCGGGCTGGCCGCCACCGTGCTCGATCACCTCTGCGCCCGCACAGCCGCGTCGGCCCTCGGGCAACGGGTGGTCACCGGCACCCTCGACCTGCGCTATCCCCGCCCGGTCGTGTTGGCCGAGGGTCCGTTCGGCCTGCGAGCCGAGCACGACCGCCCGCGGGGCCGCATGGTGCGGGTGCGCGGCGCCATCCTCGACGCCGACGGGTCACCCCTGGTCGAGGCCAAGGCCCTCTTCGTCGCCCTCGGCTGAGCGCCCCAGCCCATCCCTGCATCCCCGGTTTGCGGGATTGGGTCAGTGAGACGGCGTCAGGCGCCCGGTGACCGACCCAATCTCGCGCTCGGGTGGCGCGCTGCGGCGGTTGGAGGGATTGGGTCGCTGAGAGGGCGCCAGGCGCCCGGTGATCGACCCAATCTCGCGCTCGGGTGCCGGGCCGCGGTGGTTCGGGGATTGGATCGCTGAGAGGGTGCCAGAGTCCCTGTGGTTGACCCGATCCCGCAGCGCGGTGGCCGGCGGCGGGTGGTTGCGGGATTGGGTCGCTGTGGCGGCGGCTGGGGCCGTGTGAGCCACCCAATCCCGGAAGGCGGGGGAGGGCAGGGCTGGGCAGCGGGCGGTGTGGTCAGGCGGCGAGGACGAGTTCGCGCAGCAGGTCGAGGCCGATCGAGCCGCAGCCCAACACCGTGGAGTGGAACGCCTTGAGGTCGAAGTCGCCCCGGGCCTCCACCTCGGCCCGCAGGTCGAGGATCGCCCGCTCGCCGACCTTGTAGCTGATCGCCTGCCCCGGCCAACCGAGGTAGCGGACGATCTCCGATTCGGCCATCGCCTGGGGCTGGTGGGCGACGGTACGCATCATCTCCACCGCGAGCTCGTACGTCCACGCCTCGCCCGGGTGGAACGGGGCGTCGTCGGGGATCGGCAGGCCGCAGTGCAGGCCGATGTCGATCACGATGCGGCACGACCGGAACATCTGGCTCATCAGCAGCCCGATCTCGTAGTCCGGCTTCTCGTAGTAGCCGAGCTCGCCCATCAGGTGCTCGGCGTAGAGCGCCCAACCCTCGCCGGACCCGGGGTACCACACGAGCAGCTTGTGGTAGCGGCTGAGCTCGTCGCCCATCGTCGTCTGGGCACCGATCTGGAGGTGATGACCGGGCAACCCCTCGTGGTAGGCGGTGGCGATCTCCTCGAAGAGGGGGAACGACTCGCGGCCGTCGACCGGGTACCAGACCCGTCCGGGCTTGGAGAAGTCCTCCGACGGGCCGGTGTAGTACGGAGCCGCGGCGCCGCCGGGCGGGGCGGTGACCACCTCGAGGGTGCGGATCCGGGGGTCGATGTCGAAGTGGACCCCGTCGAGGGCCTCCATCGCCGTCGACTGGCGGGCCTGCATCGTGGCGATGAACTCCTCGACGTCGGCGGCCGCCCGGTCCGGGTCGGAGGTGAGCAGGTGGAGCACGTCGTCGACCGAGGCGTCGGGGTCGACCTTGGCGCACGCCGCCACCAGCGCCTCGCTGATGCGGGCGATCTCGCTCCACCCCCAGGCGTAGGTGGTCTCGGGGTCGATCGTGGTGCCGAGGAACTGCGACGCGGATCGGACGTAGCGTTCGGTGCCGACCCCGTCGGCCTCGGGGGCGGCGGGGAGGTAGACGGTCTCGAGCCAGTCGGTCATCGACCCGTACACGGTCTTCGCCGCGGCGACGCCGACCTCGAGGCGGGCGGCGAGATCGGGGTGGTCGGCGGCGAGGCCGGCGTCGCCGAACTCGGCGAGCAGGCCGTCGAACGACGAACCGTCGCCGGCGGCCTGACGGCCCTGCTCGATCGCCGCTCGCACCTGGCGGGCCGAGGCGACTCGACCTTCGTCGAGGCCGGCCTGGAGCGCCGAGCGATACGACGCCAGGGCCTCGCCGAAGGAGTCGAGCCGGGTGACGATGTCGCCCCAGTTGTCGATCGTGGCCTTGGGGGCGGAGTCGAACACCAGCCGGATGCCCTGCCAGGGCGACGTGATGTTGTTGAGGTCGGCCTTCCAGTCGCCCTGGTCGATACGGGCGATCGCGAGCTCGCACTCGTCGAGTAGGACGCGCGCAGCGATCTCCTCGCGGCGGGTCGGCGTGGCGCAGGCGCGGGCTCGCTCGGCGAGCTCGGCGAAGAAGGCGCGCTGGGCGGCGACGCCGGCGGGCGACAGGTCGTCCCACTCGGCGTCGTGGCCCTCGATCCCGTAGGCGGTGGCGGCGGTCGGGTTGAGGGCGGCGAACTCGTCGACGGCGGCGTGGGACAGTTCGAAGATGTCGGTGGTCGATGCGCTCATCGCCACAGTCTGCCAGCCGTCGTCACCGCGACGCCGACGGGACGGCGCCGATCTCGACGGTCAGATGTCGCTCGCTGCGGACCCGGCGGGTTCGGCCGACGGCCAGCCGAGCCAGATCGCCAGCGCGGCGCCGACCGCGCCGCCGGTCGAGCTCAACAGGAGGTCGCCGATCGTGTCCTCGTAGGTCAGGTCGAGGCCCGCCGTCCCCGCCTCCTGCACCAGGAACTCCGCGAACTCCCACCAGATGATGGCGAGGCCCCCGAACCCCCAGGCGAGCCCCCAGGCGTTGAGCTTGGAGATGCCGGTGCGGGCCCAGCCGAGGGTGGCGCCGCCCATCAGGAACACCCAGTTCCAGAAGTGGAGCACGTCGTCGGTCGAGTCGTAGGTGTTGTAGAAGTTGAGGGCGTTGCCGAGGGTGTCGACGAGGAAGGGCAGCACCACCAGGGCGTCGACCAGGTAGGGGTAGGGCGGGTGGGCGCCCCGCAGCTTCCAGATCGCCGGCACGACGACCATCGGCAGGGCGTAGAACGGGGCGCGGAACGCCATCCCCTTGCCCTCGAACTGGGGCCAGTCGGGGAAGGCCACCGACACCGCGAGGGCGACGATCAGGCCGATGCGAACGGCCCACAGGAACAGGGGCTGCCACGCCGGCGCGCCGACGTCGCTGGTCGAGGCTGCCGGCCGGGTCGGAGTCATCACGCCGCTCATCTTCTCCCAATCGGCCGACGCGGGCGGTCGATGACCCGTCGACACGCTTGGCTCAGCCGGGGTCAGCGGTTGCGGGCGACGATCACGGCGACGAGGACGAGGAACGCTGCGAGCACGACGAGCACCACGGGGAGCGGGACGCCGACCTGCTCGACGGAGTACCACTGGCTGCCCGGCTGAGCGGCCGCCCATTCGTCGTCGGTGGCGGCGTAGATCCGGGACGTCAGCCCAGAGGTGTCCTCGGTGGACCCCTCGGCGCCAGCGTCGGCGACGACACGATGGGCGACGTCGCCCTCGGCCCAGACGACGCCCCGGTCGCCCCCGACGGCCGACGTGACGAGCACCCCGGCGTGACCGGCGATCTCGACAGGTTCGAGACGATCGCCCTGCCTGCCGGCGAGGCGCACGATCCACGCCCACTCGCCTCCGCCGCCGTGTTCGATCACCTGCCAACCGGCGGCCTCGAAGCGGAACGACCACGCGTCGGTGCCGACGGCGTCGGGCTCGTTCCACTCGGCGACCACCACGTGGTCCGATCCCTCGACAGCCATTCCCTCGGCCAGGTCGACGATGCCGTCCGAGTCGGCTGCGACGCCGCCCGGATCGTTGATCGTGCGCAGCGACCGCGTCTCGTTCGACGCCGTGATCACGAACACGGGATGGTCGTAGGGCCGGACGGCGTGGGCGACGACCGTGATGCGGTCCCCGCCGATCAGGCCCTCGCCGGCGACGGCCTCGAGCGG
>JBPEXC010000452.1:0-4401 GCA_052032035.1 Acidimicrobiales bacterium
CCACCGGCGTCATCGCCGGTGGCACTGTCGGTTTTGAGGGAGCCGGTTTTGCGGGAGCCGTGTTTCCGGAGGGAGGTGCGGGGCCGGAATGGCAGGCCGTCGGGGCGGGTTGTCTGTGGCGGCGGCGCGGTTTGCGCCGCTTTTCTCCCCATCGTGTTTCACTGATTCCTCGTGCTCGACGACACCACCACCGACCCGGCTCCGCCGACCGAGCGACGCTCGCTGCTGCCCCTGCTGGTGGCAGCCGCCGCGGTGGCGGCCGTGGGTCTCGGGGCGCTGCTGTGGGGCGGCGGCGGAGGCGACGACGGCGGTGACGACGTGCTCGCGTTCCCGCTGGCCACGCCCGACGGGGAGACGATCACCCTCGCCGACTACGACGGCACCCCCCTCGTGGTCAACTTCTTCGCCGCCTGGTGTGCGCCGTGCCGGAGCGAGATGCCGGAGTTCGAGGCCGTCCACCAGACCCTGGACGGGCAGGTGGCGATCGTCGGCATCAGCCGCGATTCGACGGTCGGCGCGTGGCAGGGCCTGGTCGAGGAGACCGGGATCACCTTCGACACGCTCTACGAGGGGCAGGTCGACGGCCTCTACCGGGCGGTCGAGGGCACGTTCATGCCGACGACGGCCTTCATCGACGGCGACGGCGAGGTGGTCCACGTCGTCGCCGGCACCCTCGACGCCGAACGCCTCGAGGAGCTGATCGACACCCACCTGGCGGCGGGCTGACGTGGGTGACCTGTTCGACCCCTACGCCTTCGCGGTCGGCATGGTCGCCCTGCTCAACCCCTGCGGGTTCGCCCTGCTCCCCGCCTACCTCGGCTTCTTCCTCGGCCAGCAGGACGACGACGAGGTCCACCCGGTGGTCGCCCTCAACCGCGCCCAGCTGGTGGGACTGTCGCTGACGCTCGGGTTCATGGCCGTCTTCGGCGTGATCGGCATCGTGTTGGCCGGGCTCCAGTCGACGATCCAACCGGCCCTGCCCTACGTGAGCGTCGCCATCGGGGTCGGGCTCGTGATCCTGGCGATCGCGATGCTCCGGGGCTTCAGTCCGATGGTGCGACTCCCCAAGCTCGAGCGAGGCACCGGGAGCCGATCGGTCGGCTCGGTGTTCCTCTTCGGGGTGTCCTACGCGGTGGCGTCGCTGTCGTGCACGATCGCCGTGTTCTTCGCCGCCGTCGGCACGTCGACCTCGGGTGCCGGTTTCGTCGACCGACTCGGCGGCTTCCTCTCCTACGGGCTCGGCATGGGCCTGCTCGCCACCGCCCTCACCCTCGCCGTGGCGACCGGTCGGCGGGGCGTGGTCAACCGGTTCCGGGCCGCCCTCACCAAGGTCGACACCGTGGCGGCGGTCATCCTGCTGATCGTCGGGCCCTACGTCGCCCTCTACGGGATCTGGGAGATCCAGGTCGAGCGCGGGTCGATCACCCCGTGGATCGACGACGTCATCACCACCGCCCTCGACTGGCAGGCGTCGCTGGCGATCTGGATCGACCAGCGCTCGACGCTGCTGGGCTGGGGGTTCCTGGCCATCAACGTCGCCCTGGTCGCGGCAGGCGTGGTCGTGCGCCAGCAACGCACGCCGGCGAGTCCCGCCCACTGACGTGGTGGCCGGGACGAAGGCCGGTGCGCCGGCGAGCCTCACCGAGCTGCTCGCCGTCCCGGGCGTGACCGAACACCACGAGCTGCGCGGCCGGTTCGGGTTCATGGCGTTCCACGGCGGCAACCTCGAGCGGGCCACCGACCACATCGCCCGGGCCGCCGCCGAGCGGGCGGGGGCGTCGCTGTATGCCGTGGTCCAGGAGCCGGGGGTGCGTCACCACCTGGCCTCGACCCGGTTCGACCCGGCGGAGTCGCCGGCGCTCGCCGCCTTCGTCGAACACTGCGACGTGGTGGTGGCGATCCACGGCTACGGCCGACGCGGGCGCTGGACCGATGTGTTGGTCGGGGGCCGCAACCGTGCGCTGGCGGCCGACGTAGTGCGGCCGCTCCGTCGCCGGCTGCCCCAGTACCGCTTCGCCGACGACCTCGACGACATCCCCAAGCCGCTCCGGGGCCAGCACCGGGCGAACCCGTGCAACCTGACGCGGGGCGGCGGCGTGCAGCTGGAGCTCCCACCCCGGCTGCGGGGGCTCACACCGATGGCCGACCACTGGCCCGGAGCCGACCAGGCCCCGGCGTTCAGCCACCTCCACCGGCTGGTCGACGGTCTGGCCGCAGCAGCGCTCGACTGGCAGGCCGGGCGAGCGACCGGACGACCGGCGAGCCCCGCCCAGTAGGGTGGCCGACGATGCAGCTGCGAATCTTCACCGAGCCCCAGCAGGGCGCCACCTACGACGACCTCCTCGCGGTGGCCCAGACCGCCGAACGCCTCGGCTTCGACGGGTTCTTCCGATCCGACCACTACCTCAAGATGGGCGACGTGTCCGGGCTGCCCGGACCCACCCACGCCTGGGTCACCCTGGCCGGCCTGGCCCGTGACACCGAGACGATCCGCCTCGGCACGCTGGTGAGTCCGATCACCTTCTACGAGCCGGGCCCGCTGGCGATCATGGTCGCCCAGGTCGACGCGATGAGCGGCGGCCGGGTCGAGTTCGGGTTCGGCGCCGGCTGGTACGCGGACGAGCACACCGCCTACGGCCTCGACTTCGGGGCGTCGATGGGCGAGCGCATCAGCCGCATGGAGGAGGCCCTCGAGCAGATGGTCGGACTCTGGACCACGCCGGAGGGTGAGACCTTCAGCCACGAGGGCCAGTTCGCCACCTTCGTCGACTCGCCGGGCCTGCCCAAGCCGACCCAGCGGCCCCACCCGCCGATCATCATCGGCGGCCGCGGGCCCAAGCGGACCCCGGCGATGGTCGCTCGCTACGCGGCGGAGTACAACGTGCCGTTCGTGCCGCCGACCGAACAGGCCGAGCTGATCGAGCGGGTGCAGGCGGCGTGCGCCGGGGCCGGCCGGGAACCCGGCGACCTGGCGACCTCCGCCGCCGTCGTCGTGTGCGTCGGCGCCGACGAGGCCGAGGTGGCGCGTCGAGCGGCGGCGATCGGCCGGGAGCCGGGCGAGCTGCGCGAGAACGGCGTGGCCGGCACCCCGGCCGAGGTGATCGAGCGGATCAACGACACCTACGGCACGCTCGGCCTCGACCGCCTCTACCTGCAGGTGCTCGACCTCGGCGACCTCGACCACCTCGAGTTGATCGCCGCCGAGGTCATGCCCCACGTTTGAGGTGCGGCACGGGGAACGACCCGAGCGTGACACCCGGATCGGCGGAGCCGGACCTGCGGAGCAGGTCCCAGTGTCATGGCGCCAGACGTTCGGTGATCCAGGTCGTGCCGTCGAGGCGGTAGCGGACCCGATCGTGGAGTCGGTTGGGTTGGCCCTGCCAGAACTCGACGGCGCGCGGCACGAGTCGGTAGCCGCCCCAGTGGGGCGGTCGGTCGACCGGGCCGGGGAACCGAGCGTCGGCGGCGGCCAGCGCGTCGTCGAGCACGTGCCGCCCGTCGATCGGTTCGCTCTGGGGCGACGCCCAGGCCCCGAGTTGGGAGCCACGGGGTCGGACCGCGAAGTAGTCGTCGTTCTCGGCGTCGGTGAGGGGGAACGCCGTGCCGAGCAGGGTGACCTGGCGGTGGAGCCCGAGCCACCCGAAGGTGGCGGAGACCTGGTCGTTGGTGCCGAGGTGATCGGCTTTGGTGCTGCGACGGTTGGTGTAGAACTCGAGGCCCCGGTGCCCATCGGCGGCCGGGCTCACGCCCTTGCAGAGCACGTGCCGGGTCGCCGGGCGTCCGTCGGGATCGACGGTGGCCACCACCATCGCGTTGGGTTCGGTGAGCTCGGCCGCCACCGCGTCGTCGAGCCAGGCGAGGAACTGATCGATCGGATCGGGGACGACGTCGGCCACGTCGAGCCCCCGCTGCTCGTACTCGGATCGCATGCGTGCCAGGTCGACCATCAGGCTCCTCTCGTGCTCGTAGGGTACTGACGTGTCGATCGTCGAGCTGCACCAGGTGCGCGTGGACCTCGCCGCCGTGCGGGCCGTCGACGGCGTGGACCTGCAGGTCGGAGCCGGCGAGGTGGTCGCCCTCCTCGGCCCGAACGGCGCAGGCAAGACCACCACGCTCGAGACGATCGAGGGCTACCGCTCCCCCACCGCCGGCGAGGTGCGCGTGTTCGGGGTCGATCCCGCTCGGGACCGGCGACGCATCGCCCACCGCTGGGGCGTGATGCCCCAGACCGGTGGCCTCCCGACCGGGATGACGGTGGCCGAGGCCGTCCGCCTCTTCGCCGAGCTGAGCCACCCCGCGCCGGCCGAAGCCGTCGACCGCGCCGACCGGGCGATCGAGGTGACCGGCCTGGCCGACCTGCTCCGGCGACGCTGGCGTCGCCTGTCCGGCGGCGAACAGCAG
>JBPEXC010000453.1:0-14911 GCA_052032035.1 Acidimicrobiales bacterium
ACACGACGTTGGGCACGACGAGACCGAGGAACGGGATCGACCCGACCGTCACCACCACGACGGCCGTGGCGAGCGAGGCGATGCCCAGGCCGACGAGCATCGTCAGGCGATAGTTCACGCCGATGCTGGTGGCGAACGCCTCCCCCATGCCCGCGGCGGTGAACCGGTTGGCGAACACGTAGGCGGCCACCGCCACGGCGCCGGCGAACCAGAGGGTCTCGTAGCGTCCGGCGATGATGCCGGAGAAGTCGGCGACGAACCACGAGCTCAGCGACTGGGTGAGGTTGTGGCGGTAGGCGAAGAACTCCGCGACGGCCCGGTAGACCCCGCCGAGCACGATGCCGGTGAGGGGCACGAGGAGGGGGTCGCGGAACTGGATGCGGCGGATCAGGGCGACGAACAGGAGCGTGCCGGCGAGGGCGAAGGCGAGGGCGAACAGCACCTTCCACATCACCGCAGCGCCGGCGAAGAACAGGGCGGCCACCAGGAGACCGCCGGCGGCGGCGTCGACGGTGCCGGCCGTGGAGGGGGCCACGAACCGGTTCTGGGTGAGCTGTTGCATGATGAGGCCGGCGACGGCGAGGGCCGAGCCGGACAACACGAGGGCGGCGGTGCGAGCCACCCGGGAGAGGAAGAACGTCCGACGCGTCTCCGGGTCGGACAACACGGCGTCGAGGCCGATGTCGAGCACGCCCACGAAGAGCGAGACGACGATCAGGGCGGCCACGGCGCCGGCCGCCACCCAGACGCTGCGACGAGCGAGGGTGGCGGCCGGTGCGGCGGGCATCAGTCGACGATCGAATCGAGTTCGTCGATCATCGTCTGGGTCGAGCTGAGACCGCCGTAGGAGAGGTACCACTTGGCGGTGTCGACGTAGAGGATGTTGTCGTTCTGGGCGGCGTTGGTGCCGTTGACCAGATCGTTGTCGAGGATGGCCTGGGCGCTCTCGCCCTCGGCGCCGATGGCGGCGTCGCGGTCGAGCACGATCAGGATGTCGGGGTTGGTCTCGGCCAGGAACTCGAACGACACCGAGTCGCCGTGGTTGTCGATGGCGAGCTGCTCGAGGGCGGGGGTGATGCCGAAGACGCCGTAGACGAAGTCGAAGCGGCCTTCCGCGCTCGGCCCGTAGGCCGACACCTCACCACCGGTGGTGAGCAGCACGAGGCCGGTGCCGTCGTCGGCGGCCTGGGCGGCCACGTCCTGGGCGGCGGCGCTCATCGCCTCGAGGGTGGCGATCGCCTCGGCCTCGACGCCCAGCACCTGGGCGATGGCCCGGGTGTTGGTGACGATCGACTCGAGGAACGCAGCCGAGCCCCAGCCCATCGAGTAGTCGATGGTCGGCGCGATCTCGGCGAGATCCGGCACGACGGCGGCCGAGCGGCCACCGGCGACGATCAGGTCGGGGCCGAGGGCGTTGATCGCCTCGAAGTCGGGCTCGAACAGGGTGCCGACGTTCTCGACGCCGGAGTAGGCGTCGAGGTGCGGCGGCAGCGCAGTGCCGAGCGGGAGCCCCACGACCCGGTCGCCGAAGCCGAGGGCGTCGATCGTGTCGAGGGCGGCGAAGTCCATCACGACGATCGTGGCCGGGTCGGCGGGCACGGTCACCGTGGCGCCCGAGAAGGTCGTGACCTCCAGCTCGGTCGCCGCCGCTTCCTCGGCCGGCTCTTCTGCCGGCTCCTCGGTCTCTGCGTCGGCCTCTGCGTCGGCCTCGGTGTCGGTCGGCTCTTCGGCGTCGGTCGCCTCGGTATCGACCTCGGTGTCGGCCTCGGTCGATGCGCCCTCGTCGCTCGACCCGCAGGCGGCAGCCGTCAGGGTGAAGGCGGCCAGCAGAGCGAGCATCCGCAGGAATCGGTTGATGGACATGATCCTCCTTGTGACCGCGCGGCTGGCGCCCCGCGACGTAAGGCGAACCTATCAATAGATGGTTGGCAAAACCGATTCGCCGCGTGTGGTGACCTTCGCCACAGGTGTGGATGTCACCGTTTCACCACGACGGTCATGCCGTCACCGATCCCCAGCGTGGTGGCGACCACCTCATCGGAGGCGGCCAGCCGATCGTGCACGGCGCGGATCGCCTCGGTGTCGGCACCACCCCCGGGCGCGGCGATGCGCCCGCCCCACTCCATGTTGTCGAACACGATCACGCCACCGGGCCGGAGCCGTTCGAGCACGAGGGTGAGGTAGTCGGGATACGACGTCTTGTCGGCGTCGATGAAGGCGAGGTCGTAGGGACCGGGCAGGGTCGGCAGGACATCGACCCCGGCGCCGCGATGGACCGTCACCCGGTCGGCGACCCCGGCCTCGGCGAACCAGTGTTCGGCGGCCTCGGCGTGGAGCTCGGCGAACTCGACGGTGTCGAGGTGCCCGTCGTCGGGAAGCGCCCGGGCGAGCCAGACGCCGCTGTAGCCGAACAGGGACCCGACCTCGAGGACGCGCCGGGCACCGGTCATCGCCACGACCACGGAGAGGAACCTGCCCGACTCGGCACTCACCTCGATCGACGGACCACGGGCGGCGGTGTCGGCACGGATCGCGCGCTGGAGGTCGTCCTCGGTCCAGTAGCGCTCGGCCAGGTAGGCCTCCACCTCGGGGGAACGGCTCATGGGATGCTCACTCTCTCCGACGGAGCCCGTCGGGTTGGATCGATCAGGTTGGCTGGTGTCAGGCGATCACGATCTCGTCTTGGGCGTGCACCAGTGCGGTGTAGCGGCCGCCCGCCGCGAGGAGGTCGGCGTGACGACCCTGCTCGACGACGCGCCCACCGTCGAGCACGACGATGAGGTCGGCGTTGCGGATCGTGGACAGTCGATGGGCGATCGTCAGGGTCGTGCGGCCGTGACTGAGTCCGTCGAGGGCGGCCTGCACCGCCCGCTCGGTGCGGGTGTCGAGCGCGCTGGTCGCCTCGTCGAGGACCAGGATCGGCGGGTCGCGCAGGATCGTCCGGGCGAGGGCGATGCGCTGTTTCTCGCCGCCGGAGAACCGGTGGCCACGGGCCCCGACAACCGTGCGGTAGCCGTCGGGCAGGCCGACGATGTGGTCGTGGATCTGGGCGGCCCGTGCGGCGGCGACGAGGTCGTCGTCGGTGGCCTCGGGGCGGGCGTAGCGAAGGTTGGCCTCGATCGTGTCGTGGAGCAGGTAGGTGTCCTGGGAGACGACGCCGACCTGGGCGGCGACGTCGGCCAGTCGGAGGTCGCGCAGGTCGATGCCGTCGATGGCGACCGACCCCTCGGTCGGGTCGAACAGCCGCGACACCAGGGCGGCGAGGGTCGACTTGCCCGACCCGGTGGCGCCCACCAGTGCGACGTGGGCGCCGGCCGGCAGATCGAGCGAGACGTCGGCCAGGGCGTCGCGATCGGCGCCCGGGTAGCGGAACGAGACGTCGTCGATGTGCACGGACCGGGCCCCGTCGACCGGCGCGGGCAGCGCCCGGGGATGCTCGGGGTCGGCGACCTCGACCGGCAGGTCGAGGTACTCGAAGATCCGGGAGAACAACGCCATCGAGGCGTGGACCTGCACCCCGACGTTCAACACCCCCATCAGCGGGCGGAACAGGGCGTTCTGGAGGGCGACGAAAGCCACGATCGTGCCGATCGACATACCGCCGGACGTGGCGGGCAGCCCGGCGACGAGGTAGACGAAGGCGGGCACGGCGGCGAAGATCAGCTGCATCGACGCCATGCGCCAACGGCCGGCGAGCTGTGACCGCACCTCGAGGTCGGTGAGGTCGAGGGAGGTGGCGGCGAACCGGTCCGACAGGGCGTCACCGGCGCCCAGGGTCTTGGCCAGCTGCACGCCCGAGATCGACAGCGACTCCTCGATCTGGGTCTGCAGACGAGCCAGCGCCCGTTGGGCCTCGGCCGTGATCGAGCGCCGGGTGACCGCCACCCGCCGGGTGAGGTAGATCGAGGGCGGCAGCACGACGAGGCTCAACAGCGACAGCCGCCACGACAGGGCGACCATGGCGATCGAGGTGGCGACGACGGTCGTGATGTTGGAGGCGATCGACGTGGCGGTGGTGGTGACGACCCCCTGCATGGCGTTGATGTCGTTGGTGAGACGACTCTGGACCTCCCCGCCCCGGGTGCGGGTGAAGAAGGCGAGCGGCATGCGCTGGAGATGGGCGAACAGCGAGGTGCGCAGTTGGTGCATCACCGCCTGGCCGATCACGGTCGCCCGCCAGGTCTGGACCACGGCGAACCCGGCGGTGGCGCCGGCCACCGCGAGAAGGCCGAGCACGAGCAGGGCTACCTGTCGTCCGTCCTGGGCGGGGATCGCCTCGTCGATCAGGTGGCGGGTGAGGAACGGGGTGGCCAGCCCGACGATCGACGAGGCGACGATCAGGACGAGGACCACGCCGAGCGAGCGCCGGTGGGGGGCGAAGAGGGCGACGACCCGCGAGAGGTCGACCGGGTGCTCGACGAGTTGGGCGGTGTCGGCCGCCGACTTCTTCGCCGGCGGCGGACCGAACCGCCCGCCGGCCTTCATCGGTGCTCCCATGTGGACCTCCTTCCGGTAGCGATCATGAGGTTACCTCATGATCTGGTGACCTCAACATGTGGCTACCTCGCAACGTCGCGCCGCGATGCATAGACTGCGGCGGTGCGACCCGGAGATGACGAGAACCCCGATCTCGAGCACCTCGTCATCCGGCTCGGCAAGCAGCTCCGCCACCGGCGCGCCGCCTCGCTCGAACCGTTCGGCCTCGTCGCCCACCAGGCTCGCGCGTTCCTGTCGGTGGCCCGAGCCGCCGACCGGGATCGGGAGCTGCGGCCCTCCCATCTGGCGAAGCGGCTGCGGATCGCCCCGCGCTCGGCCACCGAGGTGGTCGATGCCCTCGAGGCGAAGGGCCTCGTCGCCCGCCGGCCCAGCCCCACCGACCGTCGAGCAACCCAGCTCCTGCTCACCGCCGAGGGCGAGGCGTTGCGACGCGAACTCCGGCGGGCCCGGGCCGACCGAGACGACGCCTTCGCCTGCTTGAGCGACCGGGAGCAGGCGACGTTGCGCCGCCTGCTGACCAAGGTGGTCGAGGCGACCGACGACGGCCACCATCGACACTGATCGCGGCACCGTTCGACGAGGGAGCCGTTCGATGAGGGAGCCGTTCAGCCCGTGAGCATGAACTCGCCCTCGCGGCCCGACTCGTAGCGGTAGTGGTAGCGACCGAACCCGACGATCGTCGGGCCCCACATGCGGGGCTCGCATCCGGTGACCCGGCGCATCATCCCGACGAGCACCTCGGCGTCGGCCCGGCGGGTCGGGTGGTCGACCGCGGCCACGAAGTCGGCCGGGTCGACCTCGGTCGGCACGGTCTTGTTGCCTGCGCTCGCCATTGGCCCACGGTAGCTCGCCGTCCTAGGGTCCGGCCCATGTCACCGCTGGAGATCGTCAACGCCTTCATCGCCGCCGTCGAGGCCCAGGACGTGGCCGGGGCGCTCGAGTTCCTCGACCCCGACGTGTCGTACGAGAACGTGCCCATCGACCCGATCGTCGGCCGCGACGGGGTGGCCGCCACCCTCGACGGCTTCCTCGGTCCGGTGTCGGCGGTCGACTGGCGCGTCGAGCGCGAGTGGGAGGTCGGACGCACCGTGATCAACGAGCGCGTCGATCGGTTCGAGATCGGCGACGGCTGGCTCGAGCTGCCGGTCGCCGGGTTCTTCGAGGTGTCGGACGCCGGGCTGATCACCCTGTGGCGCGACTACTTCGACATGGGCTCCTACGTCGCTCAGCTGACGGCGCTCACCGGCGCCGACTGACGCCGGACCGCACCGAACGCCTCCCGCGCGGCGAGGACGACGAAGAACTCGAGCACGCTGATCGTGGCGATCGACGCGCCGCCCGCCGTGCCGAGGTGGAAGCTGGCCAACAGACCGGCGACGACGGCGATGGCGCCGACGGCGATCGAGGCGACCATGATCGTCGGCACCCGGTGGGCGAGGATCGACGCGGTCGCCGGCGGACCGACGAGCAGGCCGAACACCAGCAGCGTGCCGATCGCCTCGAAGCTGGCGACGATGCTCAGCGCCAGCAGCGTGAGCAGGGCGGCGTGGGCGAGGCCCGGTCGCATGCCGAGCGACTGCGCCTTGTCGCGGTTGAAGGTGAGGGCGAGGAAGGGGCGGTAGAGGATCACCGACGCGACGACCACCACGACCATCGCGATCAGCTGGGACCGCACGTCGTCGGCGGTCACCCCGAGCACGTCGCCGAACAGCAGGCTGGTGACCTCGGTCGAGAACGACTGCGAGCGGGAGACGATCACGATGCCGAGGGACAGCATCCCCACGAACAGGAGCCCGATCGCAGTGTCCTCCCGCACGACGGTCCGGGACGACACGACGGTCACGAGGCCGCTCATCACGATCGCCGCCACGAAGGCACCGATCAGTGGGCTCACCCCCCAGAGGACGGCGAGGGCGATCCCGGGGATGACGCCGTGGGCCAGTGCGTCGCCCAGGAAGGCGAGCCCCCGGAGGACGACCCACGTGCCGACGATGCTCGTCGCCACGACCGCCACCAGCGACCCGACGAGGGCCCGCTGCATGAACGCCGGTTCGAAGGCTTCGAGGAGCGCCAGCATCGTCATCGCTCCGGTCTATCCGAGTGCGTCGGCGATTCGCTCGGCGTTGGTGCGGACCATCCCGACATAGGTGTCGGCGGCCTCGCCTTCGGCGCCGAGCGTCTCGGAGTAGAGGGGGACGATGCTGATGTCACCGACCTCGTCGGCCAGGGTCGCCACCAGCTCGTCGCTCGCCGACTCGTCGGAGAAGATCGCCGGCACGCCCTCGTGCTCGATGACCTCGGCGAGTTCGGCCAGCGCGGCGGCGCTGGCGCCGTCGGCGGTCGAGCCCGAGGGAATCACCGCGCCGACCACCTCGAACCCGTAGCGCTCGGCGAAGTAGCCGAAGACCTCGTGATTGGTGACGAGGACCCGCTGCTCGTCGTCGAGCGCTTCGAACATCTCGACCAGTTCGGCGTCGAGCGACTCGAGCTCGGCGACGTAGGCGGCGGTGCGCTCCTCGAGCCCGGCGACGTCGACACCGTCGAGCGTGACGGCGAGGAAGTCGCCGATGGCGTCGACGGCCACGGCCATGCGGGCCGGGTCGGTGAAGAAGTGGGGGTCGACGCCCTCGTGGTCGTGGGCGTGCTCCTCGTCCTCGGCGTGATCGTCGTGACCACCGTCCTCGGCGTACTCGATCGCGCTGACCGCCGACAGGGCCTCGAAGGTCGGCACCCCTTCGCCCTCGGCAGCCTCGATCACGTCGAGGAGGCCCTCCTCGAACCCGCCGCCGTTGACGATCAACGCGTCGGCGGCGTTGAGCTCGGCGACCTGCTGGGCCGATGCCTGGAACTCGTGGGGGTCGACGCCGACCGGCATCAACGTGACCACTCGGATGTCGTCGCCGGCGATCGACTCGACGACATCACCCAGGATGTTGGAGGAGACCACGACGGTCGGCGCGTCGGCCGGCGCCTCGGCACCGGCGTCGCCACCGTCGTCGGACGCAGCGTCGCTGCCCCCGCACGCTCCGACCAGCACGCCGAGCGCGAACAACGGCGCAACCAGGCGACGCCATCCGACCCGCCGGGCCCCCGCATCCCGATCGATCGTCTCAGGTCCTCGCACGTCCGCTCCCGACATCTGTCCAGCCTCCGATAGTGGGAATCACTCTCGGCTGAACGTTATGGGCCGACCCGGTATTCCACAACCAGCGATGCCACCGGACGCTGTCACCTGCGACACGTCTAGCCTTGCGCCGTGGATTCTGCGGTCTCGACCCGTGACCTCACCGTGCACTTCGGCGACCGGCTCGCACTCGACGGCATCAGCCTCGGCGTTCCCGCCGGTTCGTCACTGGCAGTGATCGGTCCGAACGGCTCGGGCAAGTCGACCCTGCTCTCGGCGATCGCCGGGGTGGTGGCGCCGAGCGGTGGGAGCGTCGACCTCGCGGGCCCGGCGCCCGCATACGTGCTCCAGTCGACGACCGTCGACAAGAGTTTCCCGATCAACGTGCGCGACACCGTGATGATGGCGCGCTACCCCGAACGAGGTCTGCTCGGCCGGCTTCGGGCCGAGGACCGAGCGGCGGTCGACCGTGCCCTCGAGCGCGTCGAACTCGGCGACCTGGCCCGTCGATCGTTCCACGAGCTGTCGGGAGGCCAGCGACAGCGCGTCCTCGTCGCCCAGGGCCTCGCCCAGCAACGACCCGTCCTCCTGCTCGACGAGCCCGCCAACGCGCTCGACCCCCGCTCGAGGGAGATCATCCGCAGCGTCATCGCCGACGAAGCCGCGGCGGGTACGGCGGTGATCACCACCACGCACGACCTCGACGATGCTCGCCGGTGTGATGCCGTGCTGCTCCTCAAGACCCGGACCGTGGCGATCGGGCCCCCGGACGAGGTGTTGACCGAGGCGAATCTCGCCGCCGCCTTCGGCGGTCACTTCATCCGGGTCGGCGAGCGCGTCCTGCTCGACGATCCCCATCACCACGGTCACCCGCACGACTGACACCGAGAACCATTCTCGGGTAGGGTCGACACCATGATCGACTTGCAGGACGTCTCGGTCGACCTGGGCCGCACCACCGCACTGCGCCACGTCACCCTGAGCATCCAGCCGGGCACCACCACGGCGGTGGTCGGGCCGAACGGCGGCGGCAAGTCGACCCTCCTCGGCGTGATCAGCGGCCGCGTACGGCAGACGGCCGGGAGCGTGCGGGTGGAGGGGTCGGTTGCCGACGTCCTCCAGAGCACGACGGTCGACCCCCGCCTCCGGCTACGGGTCCAGGACGTGGTCCGGATGGGCCGCTACCCGTCGTTGGGGCTGTTCCGCCCTCAACGATCCGTCGATCGCCAGCACGTCCGCGCAGCGCTCGACCGTGTCGGCATGCTCGCCCTCGCTCGGCGCCCCTTCGACGAGCTGTCGGGCGGTCGACGACATCGGGTCCTGATCGCCCAGGGCCTCGCCCAGGGAGCGCCGATCCTGCTGCTCGACGAGCCATCCGGCGCCCTCGACGCCCACTCGAGGTGTGCGATCGTCGAGGTGCTCGACGAGGAGGCGGCGGCCGGACGCACGGTGGTGTTCAGCACCCACCACCGAGACGAGGCCGAGGCGGCCGACGCCGTCGTGGCGGTCGCCGTCGAGTGCCTGTGCTGCGCCCGGCCGGACGACGCGTTCTCGCAGCCGGACATCGCCGCCATCCTCCCCGGCCCGACGCGGCCGGTTCGCTAGCCTTCCCATGACCTCCGTGGACGCCTCCCCCGCGCCGCCGTCGACGCGACCCACACGCGAGTGGGCGCAGCTCGCCTTCGCCGGCGCGATGGCGCTCGCCTTCATCCTCCGCGGCCGGACCGAACTGTTCGAGAATCCGGCGCTGCGCGACTGGTCGACCCTGTTCGTCTCGGTGTGCGTGCAGGCGCTGCCGTTCCTGGTGCTCGGCGTGACGATCAGCGGCTTGATCGGGACCTTCGTCTCGCCTGAGCTCGTCGAGCGATTCGTGCCGAAGCGACCGGTGCTCGCCGTCCCCTCGGCCGGGCTGGCCGGCTTCGCCCTGCCGGGATGCGAGTGCGGGTCGGTCCCGATCGCCGGCCGCCTGGTCGCCGCCGGCACCCCGCCCGCCGCTGCGCTCACCTTCCTGCTGGCCGCCCCTGCCATCAACCCGGTCGTGCTCGTGTCGACCGCCGTGGCGTTCCCCGGCGACCGGCAACTCGTCGCCGCTCGGTTCCTGGCCTCGTTCCTCACCGCCATCACCATCGGCGCGTGGTGGGCCCGCCGCCAGGGCGGCTCACTCCTCGACATCGCGAAGAGCGACCACACCCACGAGGGGTCGCGCCTGTCCACCTTCGTCGAGGTCGCCACCCGCGACCTGCTCCATGCGGGCGGCTACCTCGTGGTCGGGGCGCTCGCGGCCGCCACCCTCCAGCTCGTCGTCCCCCGCTCGGTGCTCAACACCGTGGCCGACAACGAACTGCTGTCGATCCTCATGTTCGCCGGCCTCGCCGTGCTGCTGTCGATCTGTTCCGAGGCGGACGCCTTCGTCGCCGCCGGGCTACCCCAGTTCTCGCTGACCTCACGCCTGGTCTTCCTCGTGGTCGGTCCGGTGATCGACCTGAAGCTCGTGGCGATGCACGCCGGTGTGTTCGGCCGCCGGTTCGCCATCGTGTTCGCTCCGCTGACCCTCGGGGTCGCGGTCGTCAGCGCAGTTCTCATCGGAAGGATCCTGCTGTGACCCGAGGAAGCTTCCGGTGACCCGAGGAGGCTCCCAGTGACCCGAGGAGGCGCCGCCACCGTCCTGGTGTGCGTCGGAGCGATCGTCGGACGTCTGGTGCAGTCCGGCGGCTTCGGCTGGTTCGTGCAGCAACGCATGCGAATCCCACTGGCCCTCGCGGCCGTCATCATCCTTGCGTTCGGGCTCTACCTGCTCCTGGTCCACCCCGGCGAAGACGATGCCCACGACCACGACCACGACGGCGGTCAGCACGATCACGACGACGATCACGACCACAGTCGGGTCCCGAGTGTCGGCTGGCTGATGGCGCTGCCGATCCTCGTGCTGATCTCGGTGGCACCGACCGCTCTCGGCGCGTCCGCCGCCGACCGGCTCGAGGCCATCACCCCGCTCGAGACGACCGAACGGTTCCCGCCACTGTCGACCGACGAGCCCAACGAGATGGGTGTCTACGACTTCATCGAGCGAGCGATCTGGGACGACGAGGGCACCCTCGACGGGGCCGAGGTGCGGCTCACCGGACTGGTGGTGAACGACGACGAGCTCGACGACGGGTTCCGCCTCACCCGGTTCCTCGTCAGCTGCTGTGCCGCCGACGGACTCCCGGTGCAGGTGGTGGTGCACGGTCTCACCGAACCACTGCCGAACGACACCTGGGTCGAGGTCGTGGTCACCTGGCGACCGCCCGAGGTCCCCTACGGCGAGAGCGAGGGGCCCGACGACGTCGAGGCCGACCTCGTGGAACTGCGCCAACTCGACGAACCGCCGAAGGATCCCTACGAGTCGCCCTATTGAGTCGCGCCCCGTGTGCGAATGATCGTCCGGGCGCGCCAATGAGCCCCGAGTGGGGCAGATCGGCAGCTGGAGCGGCGGTCGGGGCCAGCCGGGTCGGCGTGACCGTCGGTTCAGGTGATGAGGGTGCCGTCGAAGCGAGTGAACCGCAGGCGTCCGTGCTGGTCGCGGTCGACGGTGAAGAAGCCGTCGTTCTTGAGGCCGTGGTGGCTCGGGCACATCGGCGCCCCGTTCGACAGATTGGTCTCACCACCGAGGGCCCAGTCGACGAGGTGGTCGATCTGGCAGTGATGGGCGGGGTGGGTGCAGCCGGGGTAGACGCATGCGGTGTGTTCCAGGCGGGAGAGCCGCCGCTGCGAGTCGGAGAACAGGCGCCGTGTGCGCCCGGCGTCGATGACGGCCCCCTCGGCACCGGTGGTGACGGTGACGATGCGGCCGTGGATCATGCCGGCGACCGCCGCAGCGGTCGGCACGGGGTAGCCACGCCGGGTGCGGGTGCCGAAGCCGGGATGGAGCAGCTCGCCGAGGTCGGCCGGCGACCGGGGATCGTCCGCCGGCGTGAGGCCGTCGGGTGAGGTGGGCAGGGCGAGGTCGCGGACGAGGGAGCGCTGCAGGTGATCGAGGAGTGCACCCTCTCCGACCACGAGCTCGACGAGCGGCTCGGGCCGACGCGCTCCGGGAGCGCTGGCGGCGCCGGCGGCGCCGGCGGCGCCGGCGGCGAGGGCACTGCAGAGAGCGTCGAGTCGCCGTTGGCGCGCCGTCCGATCGGGATCGCCGCCCGACGTCGCGCCGGGAAGCAACTCGGTCGCAGCGGTCGCGTCCGCGTTCGGATCGGCAGCGCGAGCTCGGCGGGCGAGACGATCGGCGGTGGCAAGCACTCGCTCCTCACGTTCGAGGGCGTCGAGGATCGCCTCGCCACGGATCGGGTCGGCTTCGCCCGAGAACACGAGAGAGCCGTCGAGCCGGCGGATGAACGTGATGCCCCGGTCGAGATGACGTTTGAGATAGGCGGCGTCGGCGGCGTCCGGGTCGGCGAGCGCCAGCCAGTGGCGGCACGCCTTGGCGAACTCCGGCGGCGAGAGGGCGAGCGCGGCATCGAGGAGCACGGTCTCGTCGCGACGCAGCAGGTCGCGGACCGAGGGGTGGTTGTGCCAGAGGCTTCCGAGGGGGTCGAGGTGGGCGCAGGAGATGCGTTGCTCCTGGCGGGCGCGGTCGAAGTGGGGGAACTGGGCTTCGGTACGGGCTCGTCGCACGAGGCGATGGGTGTGGGCGGGGTGCGCCCGCGTCCGGTGCGCCGCCAGGGCCGCAGCGCTGGCGAATCCCCAGGCGTGGTGAGTGCCGGCGTCGTGGGCGGCGGCACCGGCCTTGCCGGCCGCCATCGAGAGTTGGTCTCCGAGCGTGACCAGGAGATCGAAGGTGGCCTGGCCCATCGGGTCACCGGCACGTTGCCCCGGCAGGTGGGCGTCGACATCACGCAGACGTCGGGCGAGCCCGTCGAGTTGGTGGGTCAGGTGGTCGATGGTCTCGAGGACGACCGTGCGATCCGACGGCGAGAACAACGCGTCGAACGCCTCGTCGAACTGGGTGAGATCCATCTGGAATGCCGCTGCCATGAGAAGGACAGTAGTCGAACGTATGTTCGATTGCAAGAGGGAATCAGCAGCGCCGTTGCGCTCAGGCGACGACGATGCGAAGCCCGACGTCGAGCGCCTCGATCGAGCGCAGTCGCCCGTACCGACCGTCCCAGGCGCCGGACTCGAGGTCTCGGGCGACGGCACCCACGCATCGCTCGACGATCGGCGGTGGCATGCGGGAGAACGTCGAGGTGTTGGCTCGCGCCACCGGATCGAGGACTCGCTCGGGGTGGGCCCAGAACGAGCCCATCGTCCAGTCGGGCGTGTGGCGCGAGATCGGCACCGGCGTGATGGTGACCGATCCGCCGAGCAGGTCGACGAGGCGTTCGATCGGCGGGAAGGTGGCCCGATCGAGCACCGCCGCCTCGGGCAGGTAGTCGGCGACGAGCCACATCCGGCTGCTCGCCTCGGCGTCGTAGGTCACCACGACGATGGGCCCGCCGGTGACTCGTCGGAGCTCGGCAACACCGCGCTCGAGCTGATCGTCCCAATGGTGGATCGTGAGCACGGCCATCGCCGCCGTGGCCACGCCGTCGAGGAGCGGGAGGGCACCGGCGGCGGCCTGCACGACCGGGGCCGACCTCGGGCCGCGTTGGCCGATCATCGCTCGGCTCGGCTCGACGGCCAGCACCGGACGGTCGCTCGGCTCGTAGCTCCCGGTGCCGGCGCCGATGTTCACGACCAGCCCGGCGCCCGGTCCGAGGGCGGCGTGGAGCCGTCGACGGAGCTCGGGGTCCTCGCGGCGGGTGGCGGCGTAGGTGGTCCCGATCCAGTCGTAGCGCTCCCCCATTTCGATCACGCTAGCGATCCGTGCTGAGCTGAGCCGATGGCTGCAACCTCTCCCACCCATCTCACCGATCGCGTCGTCGTCATCACCGGCGCCGGCGGCGGCTTCGGCCGACTGATCGCTCGCGGCGTCGCCGAGCGCGGCGGCATCGCCGTCGGCTGCGACATCGACGCCGGCGCCCTGGAGGCCGCGGCGGCGGAGCTGGCCGTCGACGGGTTCGATCTCACCACCGTCACCGCCGACGTCACCTCGCTGGCCGACCTCGAGGCGGCGGTCGGCACCGTCGTCGAGACTCACGGGCGCGTCGATGCGCTGGTGAACAACGCCGGCATCATGCCGCTCGCCTTCCTCGCCGATCATGCGAAGGCGGCGCCGGCGTGGGACCGCTGCATCGACATCAACATCAAGGGCGTGCTGCACGGGATGATCGCCGTGCACGACCAGATGATCGCCCAGGGTCGCGGGCAGATCGTCAACGTGTCGTCGATCTACGGCAACTTCCCCGTGGCGGGGGCGTCGGTGTACGGCGCGACCAAGGCCGCCGTCAACGTGCTGTCGGAGTCGGTGCGGGTGGAGAGCCAGGGCCGCATCAAGGTGACGACGGTCAAGCCGACCGGCGTGCCCGGCACCGGGCTCGGCGCCGGGGTGATCAACCCCGAGGCCGTCGTCGGCATCCTCGGCCAGAACGCCGGCGAGTACCTCGGGGTGATGGGCGCCTATCGGGCCGGGACCGCCGAGCCCGAGCAGCTCGACGTCGACTCGCCGCGCTACGCGGTGCTCGACCCCCAGCACATCGCCGACGCCGTCGTCCACGTCCTCGACCAACCGTGGGGCGTGTCGATCGGCGACATCACCGTGCGAGCGACCGGCGACCGCTACATCCTCTGAGCGCGGCGAGGCATGGCACCCCCTCGCCCCCGCTGGTTCGGCCCGGTCGGGAGGATCCAGTAGCGTCCCCGACGATCCGCACCCGCGGGTCGGGAGGGACCAACATGACCATTCGTTCGAACGAGCCGATAGACGACGAACGCCGGCGACGCGCACGGCGAGGCCTTCTCGTCGCGCTCGTTGCGTCGGCACTCACCCTGACCGGTTGCGGGGGCTCGGATGCGGGCGGCGACGCCGACGACGCATCGAGCACCGCCACGTCGGACGCGGCGAGCAGCGACGACGCCGGCGACGAGTCGACCGCCGAGGACCCTGCGACCGAGGACGATCGGTCGAACGAGGAGATCATCGAGGACATGGCGGACGACCTCGAGGAGCGCCAGGAGCAGCAGGGGGGCGGCGGCGCCACCCTGACGATCGGCGACGAGTCGTGGACGTTCGACTCGGTGCTGTGCGCGATCGGTGAGGAACAGACCGGCCAGGAGGGCGCGGAGTTCGTGTTGTCGGCCCTGGGCGACGGGCTCCAGCTCTACGTGTCGATCGACTCGTTCGGCCACCTCGTGTCGATCGACGACATCTCCGACTTC
>JBPEXC010000454.1:0-3865 GCA_052032035.1 Acidimicrobiales bacterium
TCGGCGACGTTGCGCACCGTGTAGGGCGCGATCGGCGGATGCGCGATGAACTGCGAGCCGAGCGTCTCGGCCCACACCGGCATCGCCGGCGCGGCCCAGCCGTCGTCGGTCGACTCCAACACCGAGCTGGTGGCGTGGAGCGCCACCCAGCGACCGCCGCCCTCGACCCAGGCCCGGATGGCCCGCTGGGCATCGAGCGATGGCCGCACGTCGCAGGTGTAGCTGACGAGGATCTCCGCCGCCGAGATCGCGCCGTGGTCCTCGTAGTCGGGCTGGACCCGCACCCGGAACTCGTCGTGCTCGGCGAGGAGCTTCAGCAGTTCCAGGCGGGCGTAGTCGAAGTCGTGGTACTTCCCGCCGACGACGAGGACGACGTCGATGCGTCGACCCCTCGAGCGCTCCGCCACGGCGGCGTCCTCAGAAGTTGACACGCTTCATGAAGCCGCCGTCGACGGTCAGGTTGGCGCCGTTGATGTGCTTGGCGGCCGGCGACGCGAGGAAGACGACCGCGTTGGCGACGTCGTCGACCTCGCCGAGCGCCCCCATCGGATGCACCTGCTCGGTGGCGGCGAAGAAGTCGGGCTTGCCGTCCTTCACCCGGTTCCAGTCGCCGCCCTCGACCCAGATCGGGCCGGGCGACACGACGTTGCAGCGGATCCCCCGAGCGCCGAGCACCTGGGCCTGGCCGAGGGTCCAGTTGGTGACCGCCGCCTTGAACGACGAGTAGGAGTTCGAGCCCGAGGCGAAGTGTTCGCCGACGGCGGACGTGGAGATCGAGATCAGGGCGCCGGCGTCGGACGCTGCGAGGGCGTCGGCGGCGGCGCCGGCCCCCTGCACGAGCGCCATCAGGTCGATGGCGAAGTTGTCCTGCCACCCCTCGATCGTCTTGGCCGGCTTCCCGGAGGTGTTGTGGACGTAGATGTCGAGGCCGCCGAGGGCCTCGGTCGCGTCGGCGACGAAGGCGGTGAGGGAGTCGGCGTCCTTGGCGTCGACGGCCGCGCCGAAGACGGTTGTTCCCTCGCCGGCGACGGCCTGCAGCTCCGACACCGCCGCGGTGACGCCGTCTGCATCCCGTGCACAGATCGCCACGCTGGCGCCCTCGGCCAGGAGGGCCTCGGCGATGGCCCGCCCGATGCCCTTCGTCGAGCCGGTGACCAGGGCGCGCTTGCCGTTCAGACCGAGATCCATGTGTTTCGTTCCCCTCGTGGTTGTCGTGAGCCGTTCAGCTGTTACTAGTGTTGCACTTCAGAAAGCCATTCCGAAACTCGACGGGTAGCAATTGTTCTCGCGAGTGTGTTGCTCGAGTGCTGCGTCGACGACGCGAGGGGAGTCCCATGACCGCCACCGAACCCATCACCGCCGACGAGCCGACGGCCGTGACCGAGCTCTCGGTCGCCGAGTACCGGGCGGCAGCTCGGGCCTGGCTGGCGGAGCGAGCGTCCCTCAAGACGCCCGATGCCGCGCAGGAATGGGGGACGGGGGAGTTCTCCGTCGTCGTCTTCCACGACATCTCCGACGCCGAGGAGCTCGAGGTGCTGCGGACCTACAAGTCGTGGCACGAGGAGCGTCGGGCCGCCGGCTTCGGAGCGATCGCCGTGGCACCGGAGTTCGGCGGTCTCGGGCTGTCGAAGGCCCACGACTCGGCCTACAAGGAGGTCGAGGCGGCCTTCGACGTGCCGCGGGATCACGAATTGATCAGCGTCACCTCCAAGCTCATCGCCCCGACGATCGAACAGTTCGGCACTGCGGAACAGCGGGATGCCTGGTGCGAGAAGTTCTTCCAGCTCGATGAGTTCTGCTGTCAGCTCTTCAGCGAGCCGGGCGCCGGGTCCGACCTGGCCGGACTGAGCTGTCGAGCCGTGCGCGACGGCGACGAGTGGGTGCTCGACGGTCAGAAGGTCTGGACCTCGACCGCCCGCATCTCCGAGTACGGCTTCGCGATCTGCCGGACCGACCCCGACGTGCCCAAGCACGCCGGCATGACCGCCTTCCTCGTGCCGTTCGACGCCGAGGGCGTGGAGGTGCGGCCGATCCAACAGATGTCGGGGGGTGCGTCGTTCAACGAGGTCTTCCTGTCGGGGGTGCGACTCGCCGACGAGTACCGGATCGGCGAGGTCGGACAGGGCTGGAAGGTGGCGCTCACGGTCCTCGGTCACGAACGGGCCACCTCCGGCAACTCGCGCCGCGGCGGCGGGTTCGACGAGTTGGTGATGCTGGCGCGTCACCTCGACCGGACCGACGAGCCGCTGGTGCGACAGGGCCTCGCTCGGGCCTACGAGCTGCAGAAGGTGCGGGACTGGACCCGGGCCCGGGCCATGGCCCAGGCCAAGGCGACGGGCTCGTCGGGTCCGGGGGGCTCGATCCGCAAACTGATGTGGACCCAGGCGATGACCCAGACGAGCGAGGTGGCCGGCCACCTCCTCGGGCCGGCGTTGATCGCCGACACGGGGGAGTGGGGCACCTACGGCTGGGGTGAGCACGTGCTCGGCGCCCCCGGCTACCGCATCGCCGGAGGCACCGACGAGATCCAGCGCAACATCATCGGCGAACGGGTCCTCGGGCTCCCGGGCGAGCCCAGGGTCGACCGCGACCTCACCTTCGCCGAGCTGGCACGTGCGGCTCGCGGCGCGAGCTGATCGCGGCGTCGGCCGAGCACGCGTAACTGCAAGATGACTACAGTTTCGTTCGACGAGGGGGATCTCCGATGAGCGTGTTGCCACTGACCGAGCTGGGTAGGCGTGTCCTTGCCAACGTCGACGCCGAACGCGGCGACTACGCCGACGGGTTGTTGCGGGTGCCGGCGAGCGCCTACGCCGACGCGGAGCGTCACGACCGGGAGGTGGACGCCGCCTTCCGGCGTAGTCCGCTCATGGTGGCGCTGTCGGTCGACATCGCCGATCCGGGCGACTTCACCACGCTCGACATCGCCGATCGACCGATCGTCGTCGTTCGCGATGCCGAGGGGCGGGCCCGGACCTACCTCAACGCCTGTCGCCACCGAGGGGCTGCGCTGACCGACGAGTGTTTCGGCCGGACCCGGCGCCTCACCTGCCCGTATCACGCCTGGAGCTACGACCTGAACGGCACCCTGGTCGGCCTCCCGGGGCGGGAGGCGTTCGAGGGCCTCGACGTCGACGGCCTGGTCGAGTTCCACACCGAGGAGCGAGCGGGGGCCGTGTTCGCCCTCCTGACCGAGGGGGCGACGTTCGACATCGACGAGTGGCTCGGCGAGATGGCCGGCGCACTCGAGATCCTCCAGCTCGACAAGCTGCACCGCCACGAGGTCGAGACCAAGCTGCCGAGCGGCGGCTGGAAGGCGACGGCCGACGGCTACCTCGACGGCTACCACCTCGGCTACCTCCATCGACGCACGATCGGGGCCAAGTCGATCACCAACCGCAACACCTACGACCTGTTCGGCCCGCACGTGCGCATCGGCTTCGCCAACAAGCCGATCCTCGACCAGCGGGACCTGCCGGTCGCCGACTGGGACATGTACGGCGCGTTCTCGATGGTGCACTACCTGTTCCCGAACGTGTCGATCTCGGGGCATCCGACCACCGGGCTGATGGTGAGCCGGATCTTCCCCTCCACGGTCGAGGCGTGCACGGTGATCCAGTACCAGTACTTCCGCGAGCCGCTGGTGACCGACGAGGCGAGGGCCGAGGCCGAGGCGAAGCGCCGGAAGTACGAACAGGTCACCTACGAGGAGGACTTCCTCACCGTGATGGGGATCGGCGATCGGCTGCCGGCACTCGTGGCAGCCGGCGACGTCTTCCGCTTCGGGCGCAACGAGATGGGCAACCAGAACCTCCACCGCTGGCTCGACGCTCTGGTCGAGGCGCCGCCGGCGCCCTGACGGACG
>JBPEXC010000455.1:0-14865 GCA_052032035.1 Acidimicrobiales bacterium
CTGACCACATACGGTTCGTAGTCACCAACAAACCACCAGCGGCGGGACATTGGCGACAAAGAACCACCGCCGGCTGACAGGCACGCGAGCAGGGGCGCAGGTTCAGTGGCGGGATCTGGCCGCATGCGGTTCGTAGTCACCAACAAACCACCAGCGGCGGGACATTGGCGACAAAGAACCGCCACCGCCGCCGAGCGGCCGCCGGGCATGCGGCCGAGCGTGGATTCAGTGGCGGGATCTGGCCGCATGCGGTTCGTTGTCACCAACAAACCACCGGCGGCGGGACATTGGCGACAAAGAACCACCGCCACGCGGCACGCTCCGGCGAGCGAGCCGAAAACCAACGATGGTCTCGCCCGGAGGCGAGACCATGTCGGAGTACCCCGTACGGGATTTGAACCCGTGCTACCGCCGTGAGAGGGCGGCGTCCTAGGCCGCTAGACGAACGGGGCAGGTTGCTCGATCCGACGAATCCGGCGGATCAGGCCAGCGAAGCGTAGCCAGCGCCGAGGCGATGACCAACTCGCTGTTGTTCGGAGGGGAGGACTTGAACCCCCAATGACTGGACCAGAACCAGTTGTGTTGCCAATTACACCACCTCCGATCGGTGGAGATCAGTAGCGTAAGGCCTCAGGCCAGCCGCTCCAACCGTCGGAACCCGATGATCCTGCCCAGCCCGACGGCCACGGTCTCGCGGCTCAGGCGCCGCAGATCGCTCGGGGCGTCGGTGGGCGACACCTCGGCGTGCAACCCCACCTCGGCGGCCACGAGTTGGGACCGACGGGCGTGGTAGGGGTCGGTCACCAGCACGATGTCGGTGATGCCCTCCTGCCGGAGGAATCGAGCGGTCGCGGCCAGCGACTCGTACGTCGAGGTGCCCTGCACCTCGAGCTTGAGGTCCTCGTCGGGGATCCCGGCCGCCCGCAGGTAGTCGTAGCCGGCCTTGGCCTCGGTCGTCGCGTCGCCCGCCTGCCCACCACCGGTCACGACGATCACCTCGACCTGGCCGATCGCGTAGAGCTCGGCGGCGTGGTCGAGCCGCCCGGCCAACGCCGGCGACGGCACCCCGTTGTACTGGGCCGCCCCCAACACGACAGCGGCCTCGACCGCCTCGGCGGTGTCCTGGCGCGACGCCCACCACACGTCGAGGAACGTGCCGAGGACGTAGACGAGGACGAGGAATCCGGCGGCGAGGAGCGCGCGTCGAACGGGATGACGCCGGGAGCCCTGCTGCCGGGAGCCCGGCCGCCGAGCGGGCCCGTCAGTCGAGTCGGGCTCGGGTGGCACGGAGCCGGTCGAGCACCACGGCTCGATCCATCCACGCCATCGGCTCCCACAGCGGGATCCCGGCCCGCACCCCGGTGAGGGCGAGACGGACGGGGAGCTGGGTCTTGGCGTCGAGCTCGGTGCCGACGCCGAAGACGGTCTCCTCGATGGCGGCGGCGGTCCAGTCACAGTCGCCCAACGCCTCGATCAGCCGGTCGAGGATCGGGCCGGGCTCGCCCTTGCCGAACACCTTCTTCCAGTCCTTGTCGCTCGGCTCGGGTGCGTCGTCGACGATCCACCCGAGCAAATCGGGGATCCCGTCGAGCACCTTCACCCGCTCCTGGGCGTAGGGGGCGAGGGCGGCGAACAGGTCGGCGGGGATCGGCCCGAGGTGGGGTTGCGCGACCTCGACGAACTCCTCGACGCTCAGCGCTCGGAGGTACTCGCCGTTGAAGTGCTCGAGCTTGGTGACGTCGAAGAAGGCCGGGGCCTTGTTGATGTCGCCGAGTTCGAACTGCTCGACGAAGACGTCGATCGGCCGGATCTCGTCGCCGCCGTCGCGGGGACCCCAACCGAGGGTGAGCAGGTAGTTGCGCATGGCCTCGGCCAGGAAGCCGCGGTCGCGATAGTCGCCGACGCACACGTCATCGCGCCGCTTCGACAGCTTCTTGCGCTGCTCGTTGACGATCAGGGGCAGGTGGGCGAACACCGGCGGCGTCGGGTCGGCCCCGGTCATCTCGGCCATCGCGGCCCGCAACAGCAGGACGCGGGGCACCGTGTTGACCAGGTCCTCGCCGCGCACGACGTGGGTGATGCCCATGTCGAGGTCGTCCCAGGCGTTGGCGACGTGGAACAGGGGCACGCCGGTCGAGCGCACGATGACGAAGTCTTCCAGGGTGGCGTTCTCGAAGCTGACGGTGCCCCGGATCAGGTCGTCGTAGGAGGTGGTGCCGGTGTCGGGCGTGCGGAACCGCACGACGGTCGTGCCCTCGACGGACTCGAGGCCACGGTCGCGGCAGTGGCCGTCGTACCCGGTGGCCTTGTCACCGCGCTCGTCGTTGCGGGCCTTGACGTCGTCGGGGGTGCAGTCGCAGTAGTAGGCGAGGCCACGGGCGAGGAAGTCGTCGGCCGCGGCGCGGTACTGGTCGAAGCGGTCGCTTTGGCGATACTCCTCGTCCCAGTCGATGCCCAGCCAGCCGAGCGAGTCACGGATGGCGTCGACCAGCTCGGGCTTGGAGCGGTCGGCGTCGGTGTCCTCGATCCGCAGGATCATCGTGCCGCCGGTGTGGCGGGCGTACATCCAGTTGAACAGCGCCGACCGGGCACTGCCCACGTGGAGGTAGCCGGTGGGCGCGGGCGAGAACCGGACGCGCACGTCGGCGCCGGTGGCGGGGGTGCTCACAGCGAGAGGTTCTTCCGCCAGTCCTGGCCGTAGGCGGTGGCGATGGCGCCGTGGCTCTGGTGGAGCACGTCGTCGGCGACGAGGTCGACGATGCGGCGGCGCTCGGCGTAGTGGACGGTGTGGCCGACCTCGGGGAAGAGCTCCTCGCGCAGGGCGACGAGCTCGGCGTCGGGCGACGGGTCGAGGAAGCCGAAGATCGTGAACGCGGCGGTGAGGTCGTGGACGACGGGGCCGCGCCCGAACAGGGCCGACCGCTTCATGGCGACCGCGGCGCAGCCGGCCTCGACGTCGGCCCGGTGGAGCGCGCCACACTCGAGCTTGTCGTCGAAGAGGTGGAGCAGCTTCAGCGCGTAGCCCTGGTCGGGACCCTGGGAGCCGAGGCGCACGCCCGAGGGCTGGCCGCCGGTGATCTCGCCGGCGCGGTCCTGGGTCCAGGACTCGGGACGGCGGGGCGGCGACGAGTAGACACGGACGGTTGCGGTCGGGTCGGTCGGCACGAAGTCAGGGGCAGCCACGGGAGCAGAGTACCGTGCCGTGGCATGGGTACAGGATCTGCCATCTATCGAATCGTCGAGCTGCTCCACATCGTGTCGGCCATCGTCGGCTTCGGCGGTGTCATCACGCACGGGTTCTACAACGCGAAGGCCTACGCCTCCCCGGCCGGTGAGGCCGGGCCGGTGCTGCGGGCCACCCAGTCGGTCACCAACCTCGCCCACTTCGGGTTCTACGGCCTGTTCGTGTTCGGCCTGCTGCTCATCCCGCTGTCCGATGGCGCCTACAGCTTCGCCGAGCCGTGGATCTCGGCCGCCTTCCTGGTGATCTTCGCCGTCATCGGCATCGCCCACGGCCTGATCCGGCCGACGATGCGGGCGATCACCGCTCGGGCGGAGGCGCTCGAGCCCGGCACGGTGCTGCAGGACGACCCCGAGGTCGCCGGCCTGGCCAAGAAGCTGGCGCTCGGCGAGGGCCTCACCCAGCTCCTGCTGGTGGTCGCGCTGGTGCTGATGATCTGGCAGTTCTCCTGACGGTCTGAGAGAGTCCGCCCCCGCCGGGCTCACGTCGACGGCGCGAGGTAGTTGGAGCCCCAACTATTTGGCCACAAACGAGCGGCGGGTCAGAATGGCGTCATGCCTGACGCCCTCGACCCTGCCCGCATCCACGAACCCCGCTTCGCCGGACGGGTGCTCCTCGTCACCGGCGGCGCCTCCGGCATCGGCCTGGCGACCGCGCAGCGATTCGTCGCCGAGGGTGGCCGGGCCGCCCTGGTCGATCTCGACGCCGACAAGGCCCGAACCGCTGCGGCGACGTTGGAGGGCTGCATCGGCCTCGGCGCCGACGTGGCCGACGAGGACCAGGTGGCGGCCGCCGTCGCCGCCACGGTGGAACAGCTCGGCGGCCTCGACGCCGTACTCGCCGGCGCCGGCCACGCGGCGTTCGGGCCGACGGCCGAGTGGGACGCCGCCCGGTTCAACAAGATGCTCGAGGTGCACGTCGGCGGCACGTTCTTCGCCATCAAGCACGCCCTGCCGGTGATGAAGGCCGGCGGCCGGGGCTCGATCGTGACGATCGCGTCGACCGCGGCGTTCACCGCCAACGGCGACAACGCCCCCTACGGCGCGGCCAAGGCCGGGATCGCCGGCCTCACCCGCCAGCTGTCGCTCGAGTCGCTGCCCGAGGTGCGGCTCAACTGTGTGGCGCCGGGCCGCACCATCACCGGCATGACGACGCCGATCATGCTCGAGCGGGGCGGCGACATGACCACGGGCGAGGAGATCTTCGGGGCCAAGGTGCCGATGCACCGCATGGGCACCGCCGACGAGCTCGCCGCCGCCGTCTGCTTCTTCCTCAGCGACGACGCCTCGTTCATCACCGGCCAGACCCTCGTCGTCGACGGCGGCGAGACGATCACCTGATCGGGCCGGCGATCGCCTCGGGCGCCCAGCCAGGCCATCGGGGCTCCACCGTCGCCTGACGCGACGGGGCCACGCTCAGCGCGACTCGGTTCGACGAGACCGGGTTCAGCGGGACTCGGTTCAACGAGACCGGGTTCAGCGGGACTCGGTTCAACGAGACAGTGCGTAGATGAGGGCGTCGGCGAGGGCCTGCCAGGAGGCCTCGATGATGTTCTCGCTCACGCCGATCGTGGTCCAGCGGTGCTCGCCGTCGGTCGACTCGATCAGCACCCGGGTGATGGCCCCGGTGCCGGTGGCCGAGTCGAGGATGCGGACCTTGTAGTCGGCGAGCTTCACCGCATCGAGTTCGGGGAACCGGTCGCCGATCGCGGCGCGGACCGCGGCGTCGAGGGCGTTGACCGGGCCGTTGCCCTCGCCGGTGGCGATCACCCGCTCGTCGGGCCCGCCGTCGGGGTCGGCGAACAGCATCTTCACCGTCGCCTCGGTCTCCACGCCGTCGTAGTGGCCGAGCGGGTTGATCTCCTGGGCGTCCTTGCGGGGCCGGTGCTCGACGGTCACCCGGAACGACTCGAGCGAGAAGTGGGGGTTGCGCCAGCCGGTGGCCCGCCGCATCAGCAGCTCGAGCGACGCGTCGGCGGCCTCGAAGTGGTAGCCGGCGTGTTCGAGCTTCTTCAGCTCGTCGAGCACCACCTTGAGCTGGGTGGCGTCGAGATCGAGGCCGAGCTGCTTGGCCTTGAGCTCGACGGTCGAACGGCCCGACAGGTCGCTGACCAGGAAGCGGGTGCCGTTGCCGACGGCGGCCGGGTCGACGTGTTCGTAGGCGTCGGGCCGACGGGCGATCGCCGAGGTGTGGAGGCCCGCCTTGTGGGCGAACGCCGACTTGCCGACGTAGGGCAGCGCCGGGTTCGGGGGCAGGTTGACCAGCTCGGCCACGTGGTGGCTCACGGCGGTCAGCCGCTCCATCGCGCCGTCGGGCAGGGTGCGGATCCCCATCTTGAGGCTGAGGTTGGGCACGAAGGTGGTGAGGTCGCAGTTGCCGGTGCGCTCGCCGTAGCCGTTGATCGTGCCCTGCACGTGGCGGGCGCCGGCCCGCACGCCGGCCACCGCGTTGGCCACCGCACAGCCGGTGTCGTTCTGGGTGTGCATCCCGACCGTCAGGTCGGAACCGAACGTGTCGACGACCGTGCGGGTGATCTGCTCCACCTCATGCGGCAGGGAGCCGCCGTTGGTGTCGCACAGCACGAGGGTGTCGGCGCCGGCGACGGCGGCCGACTCGAGGGCCCGCATCGCGAACTCGGGGTTGCGCTTGTAGCCGTCGAAGAAGTGCTCGAAGTCGACGAAGGTGCGCCGACCGTTGGCGACGAGGTACTCGACCGAGTCGCGGATCATGGCCGCACCCTCGTCGAGGGTGGTCCGCAGCGCCTCGAGCACGTGGTAGTCCCAGCTCTTGGCCACAATGCACACGATGCCGGTGCGGGCCGCCAGCAGGTTGGCGAGGGTCTCGTCCGCGTCGACCTTGCCCTTGGGGCGCCGGGTGGAGCCGAACGCCACCAGCTCGCTCACGCCGAGGTCGAGTTCACCGTCGGCGGCCCGCTGGAAGAAGGCGTCGTCGCGGGGGTTGGAGCCCGGCCAGCCGCCCTCGATGTAGTGGACGCCGAGGTGGTCGAGCTGCTCGGCGATGCGGAGCTTGTCGTCGGTGGTGAGGGCGATGCCCTCGAACTGCGAGCCGTCGCGCAGGGTCGTGTCGAAGATCTCGACCGTCTCGGGCCACGACGGGTCGCGATGGCCCTCGCGAGAGATCTGCATCGGCTCGACGTCGGGGGTGTCGGCGCTCATACCAGCTCGCACCAGTGGCGGTACTGCTCGAGCTCGCCCCGCACCGCCTTGCCGTAGGTCTCGGCGATCGCTCGGGTCATCGGGCCGGGGCAGGGCACCTCGCGGTCGTCGACCGAGTTGACCGAGGCGACCTCGGCGGCGGTGCCGACGACGAAGATCTCCTCGGCGATGTAGAGGTCGGAGCGGCTCAGCTCGCCGGTGCGCACCTCGAAGCCGAGGTCGCGGGCGATCTCCATCACCGAGTGCTGGGTGATGCCCTCGAGTGCGCCCGACGCCAGCGGCGGGGTGATCAGGGTGCCGCCGCGGGCGACGAAGAGGTTCTCGCCGGTGCACTCGCTGACGAGGCCCTGGCGGTTGAGCATGATCGCCTCGTCGTAGCCGGAGCGCAGGGCGTCCATCTTGGCCAGCGTCGAGTTGGCGTAGTTGCCGGTGGTCTTGGCCGCCGGCGGCATGATGTTGTGGTCGTGGCGCTGCCACGACGAGATCTTCATGCGCACGCCCTTCTCGAGGGCGTCGTCGCCGAGATAGGCGCCCCACGGCCAACACGCGATCGCCACATCGGTGGTGCAGGCGGAGGTGGCCAGGCCCATCTCGCCGTAGCCGTAGTAGGCGAGCGGCCGGATGTAGCAGGAGTCGAGCCCGGTCGACCGCACGGTCTCCTTGGTCGCCTCCACCAACTCCTCGACGGAGTAGGGCATGTCCATCATCAGGATCTTGGCCGAGTTGTGGAGTCGCTCCATGTGCTCGGTCAGCTTGAACACCGCCGGGCCGTCGGGGGTGGCGTAGGCCCGGATGCCCTCGAACACACCGGTGCCGTAGTGGAGGGTGTGGGTCAGCACGTGGACCTGGGCGTCGGCCCAGTCGACGAGCTCGCCGTTCATCCAGATCTTCGGCGTGGGCGTGATGGGCATGGCGTCGGTTCCCCCGTGATGCGGTCGGTGCTGGTCGTGCGTGAGTGGGTACTGGTCAGAGCTTGGCGGCGACGGCGTCGCCGATCTCGGCGGTGGAGCCCTCGAGCTCGACGCAGGCGTCGCAGGCGGCCTCGACGGCCTTGGCGGCGTCGGCCTCGCCGAGGAAGTCGAGCATCAGGGCGCCCGACAGGATGGCGGCGATCGGGTTGGCCTTCTGCTGCCCCGCGATGTCGGGGGCCGAGCCGTGGACGGGCTCGAACATCGACGGACCGGTGCGGGCCGGGTTGAGGTTGGCCGAGCTGGCGAGCCCGATGCCGCCCGACACGGCGCCGCCGAGGTCGGTGAGGATGTCGCCGAACAGGTTGTCGGTGACGATCACGTCGTAGCGCTGCGGGTCCTGCACGAAGTAGATGCAGGCGGCGTCGACGTGGTTGTAGGCGGTCTCGACGCCGGGGTAGTCGGCGGCGCCGACCTCGTTGAAGGCCCGCTCCCACAGGTCGCCGGAGAAGGTGAGCACGTTGGTCTTGTGGACGAGGGTGAGGTGGTTGTTGCGCTTGGTCGCCAGGTCGTAGGCGTAACGCACGCATCGCTCGGCCCCCATGCGGGTGTTGACCGAGCCCTGGGTGGCGATCTCGTGGGGGGTGTTCTTGCGCAGGAAGCCGCCCTCGCCGGCGTAGGTGCCCTCGGTGTTCTCGCGGATCACGACGAAGTCGTGGCCGGAACCGTCGGCGTTCTGCAGCTTGAACGGACGCTGGTTGACGTACAGGTCGAGCTCGAAGCGCATCTTGAGCAGGAGGCCCCGCTCGATCACGCCGGGCGGCACGCCGGGGGCGCCGACGGCGCCGAGGTAGATGGCGTCGAGGTCGCGCCACTCGTCGAGCACCGAGTCGGGCAGGACGGTGCCGTCCTCGAGGTAGCGGGCACCACCGAGGTCGTAGTCGACGGTGTCGAGCTCGACACCCGCGGCGGCGATCACCTTCAGGCCCTCGGCGATCACCTCGGGTCCGATTCCGTCGCCGCCGACCACTCCGACCTTGTAGCTGCTCACCGTTTCGTGCCTCCGTTGGACCGCTGTTGGGCGTTCGTACACCGGCTGTGGAGCCTATCGCTCAAGGCCCGGCTCGCTCCGTCCGATGAGTGGTGCAGGGAACTCTCCCGAACGAGGGCGGTTGGACCGATGAACACCGAAACTGCGTACGACTTCTCCATGGACTCCGTGCCCGACTCGTGGCGTTCCGCCGCGGACGAGGCGCCCGAGCACGACCACGGCCCCCTGCGCAAGAAGCGCAGCATGCTGGTGATGCCGTCGGGCGAGAAGCTCGACATGACGACCGCGTTCATCGCCGGCGGCACGCTCGCGTTCCTGAGCGGCGTGGCCTGGTACCTGTTCGAGACCCGCTACGTCACCAGCACGCCCCTGCTGGCCGTCGCCACCGCGGTGATCATCGCCCTGGCCGTGCGCCTCGGCGGCACCGCGGCCGAGCGGGAGATCCGGGCGACGATCTCGAGCGTGTTCTACATGGTGACCGTGATGGCCACCGTCTACATGATCGAGCGCGCCGAGTTCCGGGCCGCCTACGGGGTGAGTCCCGATCTCGTGCAGTCGGAGAAGGCGCTGATCCGCGACCGCCTCACCGAGCCCGACACCGTCCTCGCGTGGGTGGCCGGACTCGTCCTGTGCATGCAGATCAGCTACCTGACCGCGAAGCGGGCGCGCCGCCTGTCGGTCTGAGCGAGCGCCGGCCGATAGTCTGATCGGCCGTGGCACAGACGCATCAGCTCTCCCAGGAAGCCTTCGACCGCCTCAAGGCCGAGCACGACGACCTGACGACGCGCGGCCGGATCGAGATCGCCAAGAAGATCGAGACGGCCCGCGAGCTCGGTGACCTCTCCGAGAACGGCGACTACCACGCCGCCAAGGAGGAGCAGGGCAAGATGGAGGGCCGCATCATCCACCTGGCGAAGATGATCGAGAACGCCGAGATCGTCGACAGCGCCGGCGGCCTCGACGAGGTGCGCGCCGGCCTCGTCGTGTCGGTGAAGTTCGTGGGCGACGACGACGTCGAGAAGTACCTGATCGGCTCGATCGAGGAGCGCCGCGAGGGCGTCACCGTCATGTCGGCCGGTTCGCCGATGGGCCAGGCCCTGGCGGGCGCCAAGAAGGGCGACACCGTCAGCTACGAGGCCCCGACCGGCGCCACCCTCAGCGTCGAGATCGTCGACATCGAGGCCTGACGCCGTCCGGCGCGACCCTGCGCCGGCCGAGATCGTCGCCGGGTGCCGACCCCCCGGCGGGCGGTTGAGTACGTTCGTGCGAATGCCCACCCCCGGCGTTGCTCATGAACCGTCCGACGCGCCCGACACGACGACGGTGAACCGTTCGTTCGTCACCCGCATCTCCACGCTCGCCGCCGAGCGCTGGATCGTCACCCTCGGGGCATGGTTCGCCGTCGTGGCCCTCGGCCTCCTCGCCTATGTCGGCGGCCTCGCACGCGAGGGATTCCCGGCGATCAGCCTGCCGATCGCGGTGGTGGAGGGCACCTACTTCGTCGACGACCCCGAGGCGGTCGACGCGGACGTCACCGTGCCCCTCGGCGAGACCTTCTCGGCGGGCGACGGCGTCGACGGCATCCAGGCGTTCTCGCAGGCCAACACCCTGTTCTTCGTGGTGCAGTTCGACAGCGACGTCACCTCGGTCGAGGGCGTGGCCCGCCTCGACGCCGCGATCGCGGCCACCGACCTGCCGGCCGAGGCCCAGGTGTCGGCTCGCCCGATCGACGCCACCAAGTTCCTCGAGATCTACGACGTGTTGGTGGCGGTCACCGGCCCGGCCGACGGCTCGATCGCCGACCTCGAGGCCCAGGCCGCCGCCGTCGCCGACCACCTGGCCGGCGACCCGCGCATCGACACCGCCGAGGTCCGCAACCTGATCACCGAGGCCGTCGACCCGGCCACGGGTGACACCGCCACCCGCCAGACCCGATTCTCCCGCGTGGCCCTCGAGGGCGAGGGATTCACCGACGGCGTCGTCATCGGCCTGATCCGCAACGAGGCCGCCGGGCTCGACACCCTCGGGTTCACCGACGCCGTCGACCAGCGGCTCGACAGCGCCCCGATCGACGACGCCTACGCGGCGACGGTCACCGCCGAGTTCGCGTCCGAGATCCGCAACCAGATCGGCTCGCTCACCTCCAACCTGCTGACCGGGCTCGTGGCGGTCGCCATCGTCAGCTTCCTGTTGATCGGGTGGCGCACCGCGGTGGTGACGGTCGGGTTCATGACCACGGTGATGCTGGCGGCCCTCGCCGCCCTGTGGTTCCTCGGCTACTCGCTCAACACGATCACGCTGTTCGCCCTGATCCTCACCCTCGGCCTCCTCGTCGACGACGCCATCGTGATCTCGGAGTCGCTCGACGCCAGCCGTGACGACCGGGTCGCCCCGATCGAGGTGGTGCGCACGGCGATCAACCGGGTCGGTTCGGCGTCGATGTCGGGCACGCTCACCACCGTCCTGGTGTTCGCTCCACTGCTGTTCGTCACCGGCATCCTCGGGGCCTTCATCCGGGCCATCCCGGCGACGGTGATGGTGACGCTGCTCCTGTCGTTCCTGTTCTCGGTCGTGTTCATCCCCGCCGTCGCCCGGCCGTTCCTGCTGCGGGGCAACACCACCCACAACGCCTTCATCCGCAGCCAGCAGACCCTCGCCCGCTGGTTCGGCAAGCTCGCCGAGTATCCCTCCAGCCATGGCGCCAAGGGGGTGGCCGTCGGCGCCGCCCTCGTGGTCGGGTCGCTCGGCATCGTGGCGTCGTCGTTCTCGATCGCCGGGGCGATCGGCTTCAACGTGTTCCCGCCGGCCGAGGACGCCGACGCGATCCTGATCGACCTGTCGTTCGATCCCGGCACGTCGCTCGAGGCCGCCTCGGCCCTCGCCGCCGAGGTCGACGCCGCCACCGTCGAGGTGTTGGGCGAGGACCTGCGCCGTGCCCAGTACGTCACCGGCAACGAGCGGGGCTCGCTGATCTTCGTCGACCTGGTGTCGTTCCGCGACCGCGACACGAAGGCGCCGACCTACGTCGATCGGCTCGAGGAGGCGGTCGCCGACCTCCAGGGCGTACGGGTGTCGGTGTCGGTGCAGGCCAACGCCCCGCCGACCGAGGACTACCCCTTCGCCGTCCAGATCGACGTCGAGGACGGCGACATCGCCGAGGGTCAGGCGTTCGCCGCCGAGCTGCGCGACGAGTTGGTCGGGCTCGAGCTCGACAAGGCGACCGGCGACGCCACCGAGATCACCGACGCCCTGATCTCGACCGAGGGCCAGGTGTTCCGGATCGACGGGCGCCGCACGATCGAGGTGCGCGGCGCGTTCTCGACCGACGACCTCACCGCCAACGTCAACGCGGCCGAGGAGCTCGTCGTCGAGCGCTTCGACGACGAGCGGCTCGCCGCCTACGGGTTGGACAGCGACGACCTGGCGTTCGACTTCGGCCAGGAGTCGAGCAACCAGGAGGACTTCGCGTCCCTCGCCGCCGGCGGCGTGATCGCCCTCGCCCTGATGGTGCTGCTGCTGGTGATCCAGTTCCGCAGCCTGGTGCAGCCGCCGTTGATCCTGCTGGCGATCCCGTTCAGCTTCTTCGGCATGTTCGGCATGCTGGCCCTCACCGGCAACACGCTGAGCTTCTTCGTGGTGGTCGGCTTCATCGCCCTCACCGGCGTGGTGGTCAACAACACGATCCTGCTGATCGACGCCGCCAACCAGAACCGGCGCGACGGGATGCGGCCCGGCGCCGCCATCGGCGACGCCGTCACCCGCCGGTTCCGTCCCCTGGTGGCAACCACGCTCACGACCGTGGTCGGCCTGGTGCCGCTGGCTCGCAGCGACCCCTTCTGGGAGGCGTTCGGCTACACCCTGATCGGCGGGCTGCTCAGCTCGACCGTGCTGGTGATCGTGGCGTTCCCGGTCTTCTACCTGGCGGTCGAGAAGGTACGCACCCCGATCCGCAACGCCGCCCGCCGCCGCCTCGGCCGCACCGAGATCTAGGTCACGATCCTCCGAGCCCCCACGAGTCGATCGTAGCGATGGCCTCTGCTTCGCCAGTCTGCGATGGGCACCGCTCAAGATAGGTTTCGAAGAACTCGAGGCCTGCCGCTGCGACCGAAGTGCAGAACGCGTCAGGGTCCCCAATCGCCCGTTGCCGATCCTTGCCAGCCACCACTGTCACCCGAACCATCGGCTTCCACCCGCTCATCTTCTCCAGCCTGAAAGTGATCGGTTGACTGGGGAACTTGACCTCGCCCCAGCCGGTGCGGCGGTAGTCATCGACGGCGCTCACTACAGACGGCCATAGCCAGTTGACGTCGTCCCACAGAGATGACGGCACTATCGCCGCTCCATCGATCGTCACGGCGATGGAGCCCGGAAGGTAGGAACAGTCCCGTCTAGCGATCGGGCCGCAGTCTTCGAGGGGAACCAGAGCTCCGTCAGTCTGACGAAGATAGGTCATCACTTCGACGCTACTCATGGCTCTGGATAGCACTGTCCGACTCGACCTCTCGTGACACCAACGACATAGCTCACCCCATCCACGACAGCGCTCACTTGCCCAGACCCGCTGCCGATACCCATCAGCTCGTCACGATTCTGCCGCAGAACCTCGCGGACGACATGCTCGACGTCGGCGATGGTCATCGACTCATCGAAGAACGTCTGAACCGGAGTCGTCGTGCCGTTCCAGTAGATCGGGTGATGCCGTTCGAGAATGTGCGACATTCCGGATCGATCCAGGTGGAAGAGTGAACCGCCGAATTGAAATCTCGTCGTGGTCCAGTCCCGAAGCGCTGGAAGACACGTGTTGTGAACGAGCGCTTCCGAGCCGCCGACGACGACGAAGTATGTGTGGATCTCACTGACAGCGAGGTTGTACGCAACGGCCGAGCGCTCGGACCCTGATACGAGCCCGCCAACAGACATGGATTCCCCGCCTGCCCCGAGGACCAAGTCGCCGACGTCGAACTCGTCGACCCGCTGGAACTCGCCATCTGTCTCATTCCAGAATGGGTGGTCGGTGGTGGTCGCGACGGTCGCGATTCCGACCTCAAGATCGATGAGCGTGTCTTCGTGCTCAAAAACGCCTTCGACCGGGCGGCTCTCGAGCCGGCCGGACTGCGGATCAAGGGCGAGGACGTGGTCACCGACCGCGATCTGCGAGATTGGACGCTGCGAACCATCACCGAGAACCACTGGCGTATCGGCGCCGAAGCTACAGGACAGGGCTTCGGTTACGGGGGCCAAGCGATTGCCCGACCCGGCAGCTCCGATGACCCCGGAGGTGACGCAGCCGAGGGCGGCGTTGACTTCGGCGAGGTTGACTTCGTCGACTTGGTCAGAACCAACCCAGCCGATCAGTGCGGTCGTCGTGCCGCCTTCGAGAGCGCCAGTCGTGCAACTGACTGCGAAGGCACTGATCAGTGTGTTGCCTCGCGGGATCCACGCACCCAACCCGCCGGAAGCCGCGCTCATGGCCGTCTCGACGGCCACGCAACCGGGATCGATGTCACCGATACTGCCTGCCGGGGTGAAGAACCCATTGTCGGAGGTGTCACAGGTCCACATCGCCGTCGCCAGCCCAAATGCTGCGCCGATCGCAAACGGATTCCCGGTCGCGATCAGAACGCCACCGATGACGATCACTCCGCCAACGAGCAGCATCTGGTCGAGAAGCGCGTCGTTCCGACAGCTGAGCTCGATCAGCCAATCGATCGCGACTCCGGCGCTGCCGACACAGCCGTCGTAGTCGTAGCAGCCGCGTCCGATGATCTCGCCGTCGTGCCAGAACGGCTCCTCCACCAGGAGGTTTCCGCCAAGAGCCTGGCAGTCGAGGGCTCGCTGCGAACCGCAAGGGTTGGCAAGTTCTTCGCCCTCTGAGTTCGTATAGGTGAAGTCCTCGATTCGATAGTGCGGGTTCAGGTCTCGATCGTTGATCGACACGTTGATGACGTGGCGCATTTCGATGAGATAGGTGTGGCCCTCGGTGTCGCCGTTCGAGATGACTGTCCGGTCGTCGAAGTGGACGATGTCGCCCGCCTCGCTCCAGTAGTAGGGGGACTTCCATTGGACGTAGGAGACCTGCGGCCCTCGGCTGCCGTCATCGCTGAGGATGTAGGCGCGAGCCTGGCCGACCCAGTCGCCGCTGCTGGTGTTGCCCTTGTGGCTGACCGCGTCGAAGGTGACGGTGACACCAGCAGGGACATAGAGCGTCGCGTAGAGCTTGTGGTCCTGACCCTTGGGGAGCTCCATGACGATGGCCCCGCCAGCGTCGCAGAGATCCGGGGCATTGGCGATGTCGCTTGACATACGCTCCGGTGCGGCCCCGAACGACAGCTGAGTTGGTGCCCCAGCGTCGCTTGCGTCGAAGCCGAGATCCCCGTCGGGAAGGATCGGGAGACCGGCTTCGGCGAGACGCTCAATCACCGTGTCCGAGAGCGGTTGGGCGAGGCAGTTCTCCGAAGCAAGAGCCCCGTCGTAGTTCGATGCGGTGAT
>JBPEXC010000456.1:0-10403 GCA_052032035.1 Acidimicrobiales bacterium
CGGCTTCGCCCTCGGCGCCGGCTCGACCGACCCGGCGGTGGAGACGACGGCGCCGGCCACCACCACCCCCTCGGTGGTCGTGCAGCCTCCCGAGGTCGACACCGACGACCCCGCCGCCTTCGTCGCCGAGATCCTCGGCCCGTCCGTGGTGCAGGTCGAGCACGAGATCGGGCTCGGGTCCGGCGTCGTCATCGCCGATGGCCTCGTGCTCACCAACAACCACGTCGTCGAGGGGGCGACCGAGGCGGGCATCAACATCCGCACCTCCGAGGGGCGGGTGGTCGAGGCGACCCTGCTCGGCGGCGACCCCCGCACCGACATCGCCGTGCTGTCGGTCGACCCGGCCGCCGGCCTGCCCGTGGCCGAACTGGCCGTCGACGACTCGCTCCAGGTCGGCGAACTGGTCGTGGCAATCGGCTCCCCGTTCCAACTCCAGCAGACGGTCACCGCCGGCATCGTCTCGGCGGTCAACCGCCCGATCCAGACCAGCGCCAGCGTGGTCAACGCGATGATCCAGACCGACGCCGCCATCAACCCGGGCAACTCCGGTGGCGCCCTGGCCGACCGTGAGGGTCGGGTCGTCGGCATCAACACCTCGATCCAGACCGACGGCGTGTCGGCCTCGAACGTCGGGGTCAGCTTCGCGGTCCCGATCGACGTGGCCGTCAACGTCGCCCAGCGCATCATCGACGGTGAGTCGCTCACCGCAGGCTTCCTCGGAGTGGTCGGCGGCGAACCGTCGCCCGACGGCGCCGCCGGCGTGGTGATCGGCTCGGTCGAGCCGGGATCGGCCGCCGCCCTCGCCGGCCTCGAGCCCGGCGACCGGGTGGTGCGGCTCGACGACGCACCCGTCGCCTCGATCGTCGAGCTCGCCGGTCTGATCCAGACCCGGTTCCCGGGCGACGAGGTGGAACTCGAGGTGGTGCGCGGCGGCGAGACGGTCGTCGTGACCGCCGTGCTCGGCGAACGCTGAACTCGTCCCGGTCCTGCCGGGTGACCGACCGTTAGGCTGGCCGGGTGGAACCCCTTCTCATCGTTCTCCTCGTCGTCGTCGCCCTCGCGGTGGTCGGCGTGGCCGCCTGGCGCCTGTCGGGCGACCGCCGCCAGCTCCCCGGCCCCTCCGAGCAGGCCACCCCGGTCGACGGGATCGGCGCCGACACCGCCGTCCTCGATCGCCCGGGCTCCGACGTCGCCATCGACGAGTCGCTGCTCGACGAGACCCTCGAGCCGCTCGATCCCGCCGACACCGCGGTCGTCGAGCCCGAGGTGCCGGCCGAGCCGTCCTGGCTCGACGCCCCGGTCGTCAAGCCGTCGTTCTTCGACCGGCTGGGCAAGGCCCGCTCCGCCCTCACCGGCTATCTCGGCGGGCTGGTCGGCGCCGGTTCGCTCGACGACGAGGCGTGGGAGGACCTCGAGGAGGCCCTGATCCGCGCCGACGTCGGCGTGGCCACCTCGATGAAGCTGATCGAGACCGTGCAGGCCAAGGCCGCCGACCTCGGCAAGGATCCGGAGGGCGACGACGTGCTGGCCCTGCTCAAGGCGGAGATGCGGTCCGAGTTGGCCGGCAAGGACCGGTCCCTCACCATCGACGAGGGCGAGACCAACGTGTGGCTCTTCGTCGGGGTCAACGGGGTCGGCAAGACCACCACGATCGGCAAGCTCGGCAAGCGGCTCGCCGTCGAGGGGCACAAACCCCTGATGGCGGCAGGCGACACCTTCCGGGCCGCCGCCGCCGAGCAGCTCACGATGTGGGCCGAGCGCACCGAGGCAGAGATCGTCACCGGCGCCGAGGGCGCCGACCCGTCGTCGGTGATCTTCAACGGCGTCCAGGCGGCCGCCGCCCGCGATCGCGACGTCGTCCTCGCCGACACCGCCGGTCGCCTGCAGAACAAGACCAACCTGATGGACGAGCTGTCGAAGATCCGGCGGGTGGCGGCGAAGGAACCGGGCCACGTGAGCGAGGTCCTCCTCGTCATCGACGCCACCACCGGTCAGAACGGGATGAGCCAGGCGAAGGTGTTCGCCGAGGCCGTCGACGTCACCGGCGTGGTGCTGTCCAAGCTCGACGGCTCGGCGAAGGGCGGCATCGTGTTCGCCGTCGAGAGCGAACTCGGCATCCCGGTCAAGCTCGTCGGGCTCGGGGAAGGGGTCGACGACCTGGTCGACTTCGATCCCGACGCCTTCGTCGACGCCCTCTTCGACAAGTAGCCGATCTAGGATTGATGCCCTCATGTTCGATGCACTGACCGACAAGTTCGACGGCATCTTCGGCCGCCTCCGCAACAAGGGCGTCCTGACCGAAGAAGACGTCGACGCCGCGCTCAAGGAGATCCGCCTCGCCCTGCTCGAGGCCGACGTCAACGTCACGGTCGTCAAGACCCTCCGCAACCGCATCAAGGAGCGGGCGCTCGGCGAAGAGGTCCACAAGGCCCTCAACCCGGCCCAGCAGGTCGTCAAGATCGTCAACGAGGAGCTGACCGCAGCCCTCGGCGGCGAGACGTTCGCCCTGCACTACAACTCGAAGCCGCCGACCGTGGTGATGATGGCGGGCCTCCAGGGCTCGGGCAAGACCACCACCACCGGCAAGTTGGCGAAGTGGTTCAAGAGCCAGGGCCGCAACCCCCTCCTCGTCGGCGCCGACCTCCAGCGCCCCGCCGCCGTCGAGCAGCTCCGCACCCTCGGCCGCCAGGTCGACGTGCCGGTGTTCTCCGAGCCCAGCGACCCGGTGACCGTGGCCGGCAAGGCCGTCGCCGAGGCCCGTGCCACCGGGCGCGACGTCGTCATCGTCGACACCGCCGGCCGTCTCGCCATCGACGTCGAGTTGATGGAGCAGGTCCGCCAGATCTCCGAGGCCGTCACCCCGGACTACACCTTCCTCGTCGTCGACGCGATGACCGGCCAGGACGCCGTCACGGTCGCCGAGGCGTTCAACGAGAAGCTCACCCTCGACGGCGTGATCCTCACCAAGCTCGACGGCGACGCCCGCGGTGGCGCCGCCCTGTCGGTGAAGGAGGTGGTCGGCAAGCCGATCGCCTTCGCCGCCACCGGCGAGAAGCTCGACGAGTTCGACCTGTTCCATCCCGACCGGATGGCCAGCCGGATCCTCGGCATGGGCGACGTCCTCACCCTGATCGAGAAGGCCGAACAGACCTTCGAGCAGGACGAGGCCGAAGCCGCCGCCGCGGCGCTGATGGAGGGTCGCTTCACCCTCGACGACTTCCTCGACCAGATGCAGCAGCTCAAGAAGATGGGTCCGCTCGGCGGGCTCGTCAAGATGCTGCCCGGTCTGCCCAAGGAGATGCGCGACGTCGAGGTCGACGACCGCGAGCTGGCCCGGGTCGAGGCGATCATCAAGTCGATGACGGCCCAGGAGCGGGCCGAGCCCGAGATCATCGACGCATCCCGTCGCACCCGCATCGCCAAGGGCTCGGGCACCAACCCGAGCCAGGTGCAGATGCTGGTGAAGCAGTTCAACGAGATGCAGAAGATGATGAAGCGCATGGGCGGCATGGGCACCAAGAAGGCCAAGGGCCGCAAGGCCAAGAAGAACAAGGGGAAGAAGGGCGGCGGCGGTCGCGTCACGGCGAAGACCACCGCCCGCGTCACCGAGAAGGGCACGAAGAAGCGGAAGGCGCCGCTGATGCTGCCCGGGCTCGATCGCCTCGACTCCCAGGACCTCGACGAGCTCGCCACCCAGCTCGACGACCTGCAGAAATAGCCGGCGGCGGGCGTTGCTCGCGCCGCGAGGTAGTGGCGGCCGGAGCCCCGGCGATAACCTACGACGTCGCTCTCTGGTGCGCGCCTCGGCGCCGTCCTCACACCCAGAGCCTCCACACCTGAAACACGGATCGAACCCGTTCAACGAAGAGAGAATTTCGTGGCCGTACGTCTCCGCCTGATGCGGATGGGAAAGAAGAAGCAGCCGACCTACCGAGTGGTCGCAGCTGACGCCCGCTCGCCCCGCGACGGTCGTTTCATCGAGATCGTGGGCACCTACTACCCCCGCAACGAGCCGTCCGAGGTCAACATCGACAAGGCCAAGGCCGTGAAGTGGCTCCGCAACGGTGCCCAGCCGTCGGACCGGGTGAAGAAGCTGCTCGAGATCAGCGGCGCCTGGGATGCCTTCAAGAGCGGCACCTCGGTGGAGGACCTCGAAGCCGAGGCCGCCGCCGCCAAGGCCGCCGCTGCCGAAGAGGCTGCCGAGGCCTCGGCATGAGCGAGTCGCTCGCCCCCACTGCCGAGGCGGTGCTCGAGCACCTCTGCAAGCAGATGGTGAGCGCGCCCGACGACGTCTCGATCGAGACCTCGTCGCCGAGCGACGGCACCGTCCGGTTCGACGTCACGGTCAACCAGGACGACATGGGCCGCGTGATCGGCCGCCGGGGCCGCGTCGCCTCCGCGATTCGCACCGTGGTCAACGCCGCTGGTGCCAAGGACGGCGTCTCGACCGAGGTCGAGTTCGTCGAGTAGGCCTCCGGCCACCCGACACGCCGACGGCTCCGTCCGCACCGATTCGATGACGACCCTGCTCGAGGTCGGCTACGTGGGCAAGGCCCACGGGCTGAAGGGTGAGGTCGTCGTCCACCTCACGACCGACCGCATCGAGGAGCGAACCGCTCCCGGTGCGGTCTTTGTGGTTGCTGGCGGGGCCGAACTGGTGGTCCGCTCGGCGCGGCTGCAGCAGCGCAAGGCGACCCAGGAGCTGTGGGTGATGGGCTTCGAGGGCGTCACCGGTCGCGAGGCCGCCGAGGCGCTGCGGTCCACCGTGCTGCAGGCGGAGGCCCTCGACGACCCCGAGGCCGTGTTCGCCCACGAGGTGATCGGCTGTCGGCTCGTCGACCAGCACGACGTCGACCACGGCGAGATCGTCGCCCTGGTCGCCAACCCGGCGTCGGACCTGCTCGAGCTGGCCGACGGCCGGCTGGTGCCCCTCGTCTTCCTCGACGTCGTCGACGGCGACGTCGTCCGGGTCGAGGCACCCGACGGCCTGCTCTGACGGGCGTCCCGACGCCCGTCGGGAGCGACATCGGACACGTCTGCGCATGGTTCCCTCGCCGGTCACCGCGTCGTAACCCGAACGAAACATCGGTCCCGTAGGTTCGTCCCTGTCAGTGCAAAGCAAACGTACGGGCCAACGGTTGTTCTCCCCCGACCACCACGGCCCGCACACCCCCCAAAAGAAGGGACCCGGTCCGTTGGGACCGGGTCCCTCAGGGTTTTCGGCGCCCGCCGCGAGGCGCCGTCGCTACCGTGTGACGCCATGACGCTCCGGGTCGACGTGATCACGATCTTTCCCGAGCTGATCGAGCACTACTGCAGCGCCAGCATCCTCGGCCGGGCCGTCGACGCCGAACTGCTCGAGGTCCGCACCCTCGACCCGCGCGACGCCACCACCGACGTCCACCGGACGGTCGACGCTGCCCCCTTCGGCGGGGGAGCGGGCATGGTGATGAAGCCGGAGCCGCTCTTCGCCACCGTCGAGGACAACGACGTCGCCCGGCCCCTGTTCTACCTGTCGCCGTCTGGCCGGACCCTCGACCAGTCGCTCGCCGCCGAACTCGCCGAACTCGGCGAGTTCTCGCTGCTCTGCGGCCGTTACGAGGGCGTCGACGAGCGGGTCCGGACCGACCTGATCGACGGCGAGATCAGCGTCGGCGACGTCGTCCTCGCCGGCGGCGAACTCCCGGCGCTCACCGTGATCGAGGCGGCCGCCCGCCTCGTGCCCGGCGTCCTGGGCAACCAGGCGTCGCCCGACGACGAGTCGTTCGCCGACGGCCTCCTCGAGTACCCCCACTACACGCGCCCGGCCGAGTTCCGCGGTCTCGAGGTGCCGGACGTGTTGCGCTCGGGCAACCACGCCCGGATCGACCGTTGGCGACGGGCCCAGTCCCTGGCCCGCACCCGCGACCGCCGCCCCGACCTGCTCGACGCCCGCGGTGGCCTCACCGACGAGGACCGGGCGCTGTTGGCCGCCTTCGGGCTCGACCGCTGAGGGAACGGTGACGGCAACGGAGGAAGTCGGGGGACGCCGCTCTAGCATGTTGGGCCGGGCCTGACGCGCACCCGGCGCGTCCACCCCGCCCACCGACTCTCGCTGGCAGGAATCATGAACCTCACCGATCTCGTCGAGAAGACTCAGCTCAAGGACGACGTCCCGGACTTCGGTCCCGGCGACACCGTGAAGGTCCACGTCCGCGTGGTCGAGGGCAACCGCACCCGCACCCAGGTCTTCCAGGGTGTGGTGATCGCCATCCGCGGCGCCGGCGCCTCGGAGTCGTTCACCGTCCGCAAGCTCAGCTTCGGTGTCGGTGTCGAGCGCTCGTTCCCGATGCACTCGCCGATCATCGAGAAGATCGAGGTCGCCACCCGCGGCGACGTCCGCCGGGCCAAGCTCTACTACCTGCGCGATCGCGTCGGCAAGGCCGCCAAGGTCAAGGAGAAGCGCTTCAACTGAGGCGCTGGTCCCGCCCCGCGGGGCCCTTGACACGTCGACCACTCACGTCCAGGCTTGCTGAAGTGCAGGGTTGCCGACATGCATCGTGACGACCTCGAGGAATACGAGGCCGAGGCCGAACTCGAGCTCTACCGTGAATATCGGGATGTCATCTCGATGTTCCGCTTCGTGGTCGAGACCGACCGCCGTTTCTACCTCGCCAACGAGGTCGTGCGACTCTCCGCACCGGGCGACGCCGCCGTCGAGTACCAGCTGAACGACTGCTGGGTCTGGGACGTCTACCGCAAGACGCGGTTCCTGCGTTCCGTCACGCTCGTGGGCGCCAAGGCGATCGCCGTCGAGGAGCTCCCGCCCAGCGAACTCTGAGCCGTCGGCCGTCGTCCGCCCCGGGAGCTTCGTCAACGACGAAGTGTGGGGAACGACATGACCGAACAGCGCCAACGGCTGGGGCGACGAGGCGAGGACCTCGCCGCCCAGTGGTACGAACACCACGGTTGGACCGTGCTCGACCGCAACTGGCGATGCGCCCGCGGCGAGATCGACCTGATCGTCGCAACCGACCCGACCGGACGACCGGGACGCTGGCAGCAGGTGGCCATCGTGGAGGTGAAGGCGCGCTCCACCCGCCGCTACGGCTCGGGCTTCGACGCCGTCGACCCCCGCAAGCAGGCCCGCCTCCGACGCCTCGGGGCTCGCTGGCTCGCCGAGTGGGACGGCTCGGCCACCTCGGTGCGCTTCGACGTCGTCGAGGTCGACGCCCGCGGCACCCTGCGGGTGCGCGAGGGCTGCTTCTGACGCCCCGAACGGCTGCTGCTAGCGCCGCGACCGGCGGTTCTCCCAGCAGCCTCGGTGCCAGTGCCGCCGCAGGTCCGGCGCGTCGGGCGGCACCGCCACCACGTGGCCCGTGCCGGGCGTGATGTCGCGTCCGCACCCCGGACACAGGTAGCTCTTGGCGGCGTCGGCCGCCGACACGAAGCGCACCTCGGCGTCCGGCACGTCCGACGGATCGGGCTTCGAGCGCGGCCCCTTGCGTTTCGGTGTCCGACTGCGTCGCTTCGGCGACGGCGACGCCGCCCTCTCGGCTCGCCGAGCCGCCCGTGCCGCCTCCTGGGCTCGACGCCGTTTCGGCATCAGCCGAACAGGACCCAGGCCATCAACCCCGCGCACACGACCGACGCTGCCGCCACGAACCAGTAGTCGAAGCTGCTGCGGCGGTGCTGGCGACGCGGATCGAATCCCACCCTCCCAGTATCACGGGTCGACGCCCGGGAATCCGACCCGGGTCCCGCGAACGCCTCGCCGCTGACTACCGTTCGTCTCGCTATGGCGAACCGGTCTGCAGCCCACCCGTCCCCCCGCACCCCCCGGCCCGACGGCCGATCACCACGCCGTTCCCGGCTCGGTGTGACCCTGGCCGGCGCCGCCGCCGTCCTCGGGCTCGCCGCCTGCGTCGGCGCCGACACCCCCGAGGTCACCAACGGCGACCCCCAGCTCGAGCAGGGCCGGTCCCTCTACATCTCCAACTGCGCCAGCTGCCACGGCGGGGCCGGCGGGGGAGGCCGCGGCACCAAGCTCGCCGACGGCGCCGTGGTGGCGTCGCTCACCGAAGAGGAACACATCGCCGTCGTCACCGATGGGCGCAACGCGATGCCGGCGTTCGGTGCCCGGCTCACCGCCGAGGAGATCGAGGCGGTCGTCGCCTACACCCGCGAGGTCCTCTGACCAGGCGCGAGCCATCGTCACGGGGGACACGCCAACAGACGTTGTCACTCACGAGTGACCCCGGAACGAAAAAGTCTCGGACACTTTTCCCAGGTCAGTAGGGGACCGGCGAAAATCTTCGGGACGCGTGGTCAAATTTCGCCGAGCCGAAACCGATAGGGCCCATGTCCAAGCTTCCTCAGGAGGGGACCAGGCCCGTGTTCACATCCACCACGCTACGTACCAAGCTGCTGATCGCCCTCGGCGTTCCGCTCGCCGCGCTGCTGTTCGTCGTGGGGCTCCGCGTCGACGACGCCCTCGATCGATCGGCCCTCGCCGATCAACAGCAGGTCGAGATCGACCGAGTGCTCCGGATCAAGGGGGTGGGTGAGGCCCTCCGACAGGAGCGCATCGCCTTCTCCTCGTTCAGCTCGACCGCCGAGCAGAGCGAACAGGCCCGGCTGGCGTCGGACGCCGCCTGGCAGACCTTCATCGAGGACCCGGGCGACACACCGCCCGAGGTGATCGAGCGACTCACCGAGATCCGCCAGTTCCTCGTCGACGCTCGGCCCCTCATCCCGCTCGACCCGACCGACTTCCGGGCCACGCTCCAGGCCGAGGTCATGGCGGCCAACACCGCCGAGGGGTCGATGACCAACGCCGTCATCACCCTGATCACCCTCAACAAGGAGGTCGACTCCCTCGCCCGCTTCGACGCCGGCGACCTGCTCGACCCCCAGACGGCCCAGGACCTCACCGCCATGAACGTGGCCGACGGTCTGCGAGAGGACGTCCGCACCGAGCAGTCGGTCGTGGTCCAGTCGAGCGCGTACCCGGACGAGGGTGTCACCCTCCCCGTGCTGACCTACCTCGAGGCCACGATCGCCACCTCCGAGCGGGCCGAGGCCGCCCTCGTCGGCGCCAGCTCCGCCCAGTGGAACCCGGCGATCGATGCCATCCTCACCGGTGAGGCGATGGTCGCTCTCGACGCCCTGCGCGACCAGGCCGCGCAGCAGCAGGTCGGCCAGAAGCTCACGATCGCCGCCGTCGACTACATCGGCGCCACCACCGGCGTGCTCGTGGGTCTGCAGGACCTGCGTGACGAGATCCAGCTCAACGTGATCGACCACGCCGAGGAGAGTCAGGCCGCCGCCGAGCGCGAGGCCATCACCGCCGTCGCCGTCGCCGGCCTGCTCCTCGTCGCCCTCGTCGGCCTCACCTTCGCCCTCTACCGGTCGGTCCGCGAGCCGATCACCAGCCTCACCGCCCGGTCGCGCCAGATCGCCGAGGTCGAGCTGCCCAAGGTCGTGGCCACGATGCGGTCGCAGGGTTCCGAGGGCGAGCTGCCCGAGATCACCCCGCTCACCGCCGACACCGACGACGAGATCGGTGAGCTGGTGGAGGCGTTCAACGAGATGTCCGCCACCGCCGTCGCCCTCGCCGGTGAGCAGGCCGCCTCTCGCCGAGTGGTCGCCGACATGTTCGTCAACCTCGGTCGCCGCAACCAGAAGCTGCTGTTGCGCATGCTCAACCAGCTCGACGGACTGCAGGCCGAGGAGCGCGACCCCGATCGGCTCGAGCAGCTGTTCGCCGTCGACCACCTCGCCACCCGCATGCGCCGGAACGCCGAGTCGCTGCTCGTGCTGGCCGGCGCCCGCGCCGCTCGTCAGTTCAACGAGCCGGTGCCGGTCGGCGACGTGCTCCGTTCCGCCCTCACCGAGGTCGAGGACTACCAGCGAGTCGACCTCAAGCTCATGCACGAGGCCGACGTGGCCGGTGCCGTGGTCGCCGACCTGTCCCACCTGCTCGCCGAGCTGATCGAGAACGCCCTCACCTTCTCGCCGGCCCACGCCGCCGTCGAGGTGGTCGCCGTCGAGACCCGCAACGGCTACACCATCGCCGTCACCGACCAGGGCATGGGCCTCTCGGCCACCGACATCGCCGGGGCCAACGCCCGCATCCGAGCGGCCGCCAGCGAGGAGGAGACGCCCTCGAAATTCCTCGGTCTCCACGTGGTCGGCCGCCTGGCCGCCCGCCACGGCCTCGAGGTCGAACTGCTCGAGGGCATCCCCAGCGGCGTGACCGCTCGGATCCGGGTGCCCGACGCCGCCCTCGGCCGGGGCGACGCCCCCGCCGCCGACGCGGCGCCGGCCGTCCCCGCCGGTCTCGGCTCGATCCCGGCCGCGCCGGTGCTCGACGCCGTGCCCGCCCCTTCGGTCGAGGCGCTTCCCGCCGCCGAGGTGCCGGC
>JBPEXC010000457.1:0-6710 GCA_052032035.1 Acidimicrobiales bacterium
GACCGAGGTCCGCTCGATCGCCGCCGAGATCCCCTTCAGCGCGGCGGAGCTCGCCTCGCTGCCCGACGGCAAGCTGCAGGTGATCTTCTGCGACCACGAACCCGACCAGGCGGTGGTCGAGTCGTTCCTCGACGGCGGGCCCGATCTGCTGCGGGTGTGGGGCGAGCAGGTCTACTGGCTCCCCGAGGCCGGCATCTCCACCTCGACGCTGCGGGTGGGTTCGATGCCGGCGACGCTCGGGCGGGTCACGGTGCGAACACACGGTGCCGTCCAGAGGATGGCGAAGCTCCTCTGAAGGCGAGCGGTTCGAGCAGGACGGCGAGGGAGTCGGCGTCGAGGTCGAGCACTGCGTCGAAGACGGCGTGGAGGGCCCGGTCCGGTCGTCGGGTGATCGCCACCGAGCGTCCACCGTTGGCGGCGACGGCGCGGGCGTAGTCGAACACCGGCGACGCCGAGCCCGACACCCCGACGGCCAGGAACACGTCCGCGCTGCGCAGGGAGCGGCGCACCAGCCAGTCGGCACCGGCGTCGGGCTCCTCCCCGAGGAGGACGGCATCGGGGCGCAGCACCTGGCCGCACTCGCACCACGAGCCGGCGTCGCGATCCTCGAACCGCTCGGTGCACGCGGTGCAGCGAGCGTGGAGGTAGGAGCCGTGGAGCCGGTTGGTGGCGGCGCCGGCGCGCTCGTGGAGGTCGTCGCCGTTGAGGGTGGCGAGGGTGAGGGTGCGGCCCTGGGCGCGGAATCGGCGCTGCGCCTCGGCGATCGCCTGGTGCGCGGCGGTGGGGCTGGCCCCGGGCGTGTGGGCACTCAGGTGACGGAAGAAGTCATAGGTGTCGGCCGGCCGCACCTCGAGGTCGGCGGCGGTCACGGGTTCCATCGGCTCGCCGGGCCCGGTGGCGGCCGACGGGCCACGCAGGGTGGGGAGTCCGGAGGGCGCCGACACGCCGGCTCCGGTCAGCACCACCAGATGGTCGGCGGCGTCGAGGAGGGACCGGACGGCCGCCGGGTCCGCCGTCGTGTCGAGGCCGATCAGTTGCCGCCATCGTGTCATGGCGCTTGTCATCGGTTCGGCAGGTCGCGGATCTTGACCCCCGTTCGGGCCGACGGGCATCACCCCTCATCCCGCCGGGTCGTACGGACCACACGGCGGCGTGAGTGTCGGCGCGACGCTCTAGGTTCGGGGCGTGACGAGTCTGCCGACCACCCGCCACCCCGCGAGCGAGCCCGAACCGATCGGTCGGGTGATCGGGATCGACGACGCCACCCCGCTCGAGTTCTGGGTGGCCGTCGATCCGGGGCACACGATCCAGCTCGACGACGTCGTCGCCGTCACCCGGACGTTGCCCGACGGCAGCGACGTCTCGATCTACGGCCTCGTCACCCAGGTCCGGGCCCGTCACGAGGGCGCCCGCTTCCAGAGCGACGTCTTCCTCATCGCGGAGGGGATCCTGCCGGCCGAGGTGAGCGAGGCGGCCCTCGTGCAGCCCACCCGCTTCGAGCCCGAGGTGCTCCTCCCGCCGCTGCCGGGCGCCGCGGTGCGCAAGGCCACCGACGCCGAGCGCGACACGGCCCTCTCGTTCGACGACGTCGATCGCAAGCTGCCCGCCGGGCTGAGCCGCGACGGCGAGCCCGTCTACGTCGACCTCGACTTCATCGACGGCACCAAGGGGGCCCACATCAACATCTCGGGCATCTCCGGGGTGGCCACCAAGACCAGCTATGCCACCTTCCTGCTCTACTCGATGTTCCGGTCGGGCGTGCTCGGCGCCGAGGCCGCCAACACCAAGGCGTTGATCTTCAACGTCAAGGGTGAGGACCTGCTCTTCCTCGATCACCCCAACTCCGCCCTCGCCCCCGAGCAGGCCGCGCGCTACGGCCTGCTCGGTCTCGACCCGGCACCGTTCGCCGATGTCGGCATCCTCGCCCCGCCGCGTCGGGGCGACGCCAGCGGCACCCCGGCCACCGGCTCACGGGCCAGTGGGGTGGCCCCGTTCTTCTGGACGATCCACCAGTTCTGCGCCCAGGGCCTCCTGCCGTTCCTCTTCGCCGATGCGGAGGACGAGCGGCAGCAGTACACGATCGTGGTGCAGTCGGTCACCGCCCAACTCGTCCAGCTCGACGACGTCGGCGAGGGAGCGGTCCGCATCGACGGGCGCACGATCCGTACCTTCGGCGAGCTCGTCGACGCCATCGAACGCAAGCTGATCCCCGACGACCCCGACGAGGCGGTCGACCCGGCCTGGTCGGGTCGAGCGGTCGGCGGGGGCACGATCAACGCCTTCGTGCGTCGCCTCGCCTCGTCGCGACGCCACGTCGAACACCTGGTGCGGGCCGACATCGCCCGAGCCGCCACCCACGCCCTCGACCTGTCGGCCCACCAGGTCACCGTCGTCGACATCCACTCGCTCCACGATCGGGCCAAGCGCTTCGTCGTCGGCGTCGTGCTGCGTCAGGCCTTCGACGCCAAGGAGGCCAGCGGGGTGGCCAAGCCGCTGCAGCTGATCGTGCTCGACGAGCTCAACAAGTATGCGCCGCGCGATTCCTCCAGCCCGATCAAGGAGATCCTGCTCGACGTGGCCGAACGCGGGCGATCGCTCGGCATCATCCTCGTCGGGGCCCAGCAGACCGCCTCGGAGGTCGAGCGGCGGGTGGTCGCCAATTCCGCGGTGCGGATCGTGGGCCGGCTCGACCCGGCCGAGGCCCGGCGCGACGAGTACGGCTTCCTGCCCGGGGTGCAGCGGCAGCGCTCGACGATCCTCAAACCCGGTTCGATGTACGTGGCCCAGCCTCGGCTGCCGGTGCCCCTTCTCGTCGAGTTCCCGTTCCCGGCGTGGGCCACCCGCTCGGCCGAGGCCGGCTCGATGGCGACGCTGGAGGGCGACGGCGCAGCGGTCGACGACGACCCCTTCGCCGGTCTCTGAACCGGCGATCCGGCGCGCGCCCGGGTGCTAGGTTCGAGGCATGTCCGAGCCGGCGATCGACCTCGACGACCTGCTGCACCCCGACGAGCAGCGACGCTTCCGGGCCCTGTGCCTGGAGACCTCGGCGGCCGAGCTGGCCGAACTCGTCGAGCAGGTGCCCGCCCACCTCGACCAGATGCGGGCGATGGCCAGCCATGTCACCGACCTCGAGACGGCGGCGAGGTTGAGCGAGGCACTGGTGTCGCTGATCGGCGACGGCACGGGGCCCGACGGGGCGGGCTTCGACGCCGAGGAACGGTCGCTGATCCGCGGTGCCGTCGAGTACTTCATCCTGCTCGACGACACCGACGACGACCTCTCCAACCCGATCGGGTTCGACGACGACGTGCGCGTGTTCAACTCGGTGCTCGACCGGATCGACCGGCCGCACCGCAAGCTCGAGATCGGCTGAGACGCCCTCGGCCCCGGCGGATGTCAGTTCGGGGGGCTGATGGGATCGAGGTCGACCATCAGGTCGGGGCTCAACCCCTCGAGGACCGCTCGCACGCCGTCGACGGCCACCGACGCCGGCACGTCGAGGTCGGCTTCGGCCTGGAAGAGCATCCCGCCCATCGGGGCCGGCACGACCTCGGTCTCGAGTTCGGCGACGCTGATGCCCTCGGCGGCCAAGGTCTTGGACACCCGGTGCACGATGCCGGGCTGATCCTGGCCGACGAGGCGGAGCAGCCAGCGGCTCGCGGCGGTCGCGGGGGCCGCCTCGGCCGGGGACGCAGGCCGCACCGAGACGTGGAGCAACCCGCCGGCGTGGAGGTCGGCGAGGGCCCGATCGAACTCGTCGGCCCGGTCCTCGGGGATGCGCACGAGCACCATGCCGGCGAACTGGCCGCCGAGCTCGGCCATCCGGCTGCGTTCCCAGTTGCCGTCGACGGCCGCCACCTCGGCGGCCAGGGCCTCGACGAGCCCGGCCCGGTCGTCGCCGACGACGCTGATCACCATCTGCTGCATGGCCCCGAGACTAGGGCACCGGAGGCCGGCTACAGCTTGGCGATCGTGTCGCCGGGGGCGACGGTGCCGGGCTCGACGACCTTGGCGTTGACGCCCCGCAGGCGTCGGGCCATGCCGGCCTCGTCGTTGACCCACCGGTAGGCGTCCAGGCCGAACCGTCGGGTGAACTTCGCACATCCGGTGTGGGGCTGGTCGGTGATCTCGATGACGGCGGAGCCGATCCGCAGTCGGGTGCCGGGCGGGAGGTTGGTCGTCGACAGGTCGAGGTCGACGTAGAGCTCGTCGCCGGCGAGCGCCCAACGCTCGGGCGACCGGGCGATCGTGGCGGCCACGCGGGCGTTCATCAGGTTGAGCTGCATGTCGGGGTGTGGGCCGCCGTCGTCGGTGCGGCTCGAGCCTCGCTGGTTCCACGAGTCGCCGACGATGCCCTCGGCCAGGCTCAACTCGGCGGTCGCCAACACCTCGCGCTGGTTCGAGGCCGGGCGACGCAGCACGAGGGCGACGGTGCCGGTGTCGGACGGGGCGGCGTCGATGTGGGGGAGCGCGGCGTCGAGGGCGGCGCGATCGAGGGGGGTGAAGCTCGGGTCGGACGCGTCGCCGACGTCGAAGGGCCCATCGGGGTAGACGGAGGCGGCGATCGGCTCGGCGGAGGTCATGACGGCATGGTGACACACGTCGGGGTCGGTCGGCGTCGACTTTGCTGTCACCCCAGCTCACTACGGTGGTGGCGTGAGGTTGTTGCACACATCCGACTGGCACGTCGGCAAGGCGATCCGGGGGCGGAGCCGGATCGCCGAGCACGAGGCCGTGCTCGGCGAGATCGCTCGGATCGCCGCCGATCGCGCCGTCGACCTGGTCGTGGTGGCGGGCGATCAGTTCGAGACCGCCGCCCCGACCGCCGAGGCCGAGGGCGTCGTCTACCGGGCCCTGCTCGCCCTCGCCGAGGTCGCGCCGGTCGTCGTGATCGCCGGCAACCACGACAACGCTCGGCGCCTCCTCGCCGTCGGCCCGCTGCTCGAGCTCGGCCGTGTGATCGTCGCCACCGAGATCCGGCGCCCCGAGGAGGGTGGGGTGCGATCGCTCGACGTCGCCGGCACGCCGGTGCAGATCGCCCTGCTCCCGTTCCAGTCCCAGCGCTCGATCGTGCGGGCCGACCACTTCATGGAGCTCGAGGGCTACGAGCAGGCTCAGGCCTACGCCGCCCGCATGCAGAAGATCGTCCGAGCCCTGTGCGCGCCGTTCTCGGCCGACAGCGTCAACCTCGTGGTCGCCCACGCTTTCGTGAAGGGCGGCGAGCTCGGCGGGGGCGAGCGTTCCGCCCACCTCGTCGAGGAGTACGGCATCGCTGCTGCCGACTTCCCCGCCACCGCCTCCTACGTGGCCCTCGGCCACCTCCACCGTCCCCAGCGGATCGCCGGCGCGACGACGATGGCCTACGCCGGCTCACCGCTCCAGCTCGACTTCGGCGAGGCGGCCCAACCCAAGAGCGTCAACATCGTCGACGTCGCCCCCGGTGTGCCCGCCAAGGTCGAGATGGTGCCCCTCACCGCCGGCCGCCAGCTCCGCACCCTGGAGGGCACCCTCGCCGACCTGGCCGGCCTCGCCGACACCGATGCCCGCGGGCCCGACCGCGACGCCTGGCTGCGGGTACGGGTGCGCGAACAGGCTCGCACCGGCCTCGCGGACGAGGTGCGCGAACTGCTGGGCGACGGCGTCGTCGACGTCGCCGTGGTGGGGGCGGAGCGCCGCGCCGCGCCCCGGCGCCGCCGACGCGACGGCCGCACCCCGAGGGAGCTCTTCGGCGAGTTCCTCGCCGAGCGCGACGTGGCCGACCCGGCGCTGGTGGGGGCCTTCGACGCGATCCACGACGACCTCGCCGGCGGCGGAGGCGACGACTGATGCGCCCTCGCCGACTCGAGATGGAGGGCTTCGGCACCTTCGTCGCCGCCACGTCGCTCGACTTCGACGACGTCGACCTCGTCGCCTTCGTCGGGCCGACCGGCTCCGGGAAGTCGACGGTGATCGACGCCATGACCTTCGCGCTCTACGGCTCGGTCGCCCGCTACGACGACGCCCGCCTCGTCGCCCCGGTGATCTCCCAGACCGCGAACGAGGCCCGAGTCCGGCTCGACTTCGAGGCCGCCGGGGTCGCCCACACCGTCGTGCGGGTGGTCCGCCGCACCAAGACCGGCGCCACCACCAAGGAGGCGCGCCTCGAGCGTTCCGGTGGCGGCTCCGGCGACGACGGCGGCGACGTCCTCGCCTCGGGGGCCAAGGAGGTGACCGAGGCGGTCGAGGGGCTGCTCGGTCTCGACTTCGCCCAGTTCACCCGCACGGTCGTGCTGCCCCAGGGCGAGTTCGCCAAGTTCCTCAAGGACGACCCGAGCAGCCGTCAGAAGCTGCTGAGCCGGCTCCTCGACCTCGGCCTCTACGGACGGATGGGGGCCCGAGCCCGCGACCTGGCCAAGGAGGCGGGCATCGAGGCCGACGTGCTCGCCGATCAGGTCGTCGCCCGAGCCGACGTCAGCCCCGACACCCTCGCCGCCGCCACCGAGCGGCTCGACGCCCTCGTCGACTTCGAAGCCGGCCTCGCCGAGCACCTGGGTGCCATCGACGATCTCGAGGCCCAGCTCGCCGAGATGCGTCGCACCCGCGCCGACCTCGATGCCCGGGTCGGTGCGCTCGCCCGCATCGAACGACCCGGCGGGATCGACGACCTCGCCCGCCGAGGCGCCGCCGCTCGCGCCGCGGCCCTCGAGGCCGACGCCGCGCTCGACGCAGCC
>JBPEXC010000458.1:0-1839 GCA_052032035.1 Acidimicrobiales bacterium
TCAAGGGGTTGTCGAGAGGTGTGGGGGCGATGGTGTCGGCGCGGAGGTGTTCGGGCGATGGTGTTGGCACGATGCGGTCGGGCGAGCAGGATGCAGGCCGATGACTGCGCACGATCCGGACCGCCCGGCGCTGACCCGCGACGCGATCCTCGCCGCCGCGATCCGCCTGGCCGACGAGGGCGGCGTCGACGGCGTGACGAAGCTGTCGATGCGCTCGCTGGCCCGCGCCCTCGGGTTCGAGGTGATGTCGCTCTACAACCACGTGGCCAACAAGGCCGAGCTGTTGGCAGGCATGGTCGACCGGGTGGCCGGCGAGGTGCCGAGCCCGGACCCCTACGGCGAGCCGCTCGCCGCGGTGCGAGCGCTCGCCGTGGAGACCCAGGCCTCGCTGGTCCGCCACCCGTGGGCGGCCGCGCTGTGGCAGGAGTCGCTGCCCGGCCCGGGCCGGCTCCGCATCATGGAGGGCCTGCTCGCCGCGCTCGAGGCGTCGGCGCTGTCGTCCGAGGCCGCGCACCACGGCTACCACGCGGTGATCAACCACGTGCTCGGCTACACCCTGCAGGCGCAAGCGCTGTCGATGGGGGAGTCGGAGGACGAGGCCGCCGCGCTGGTCGCCGCCTTCCTCGACAGCTTCGACAACGAGGCCTTCCCTCACACGGTGGCCCACGTCCACCAGCACCTGCGGGGTGAGACCGGACCGAGCTTCGAGCTGGTCCTCGACCTGATCCTCGATGGCCTGGTGCGCCTCGACGGCGCCGCCGACTAGGGCTGTTCGCCGCGTGCCATCGCGAGCAGCGACGCCTGCTCGGCCACGACGAGGTCGGTGAGATCGTCGAGGTCGGGGGCCAGCTCGCGACACGCCACCAGGCCGAAGTCGAGCTTGTCCTGGTAGCTCTGCACGGTGATGTTGAGGCCCATGCCCTCGGCCACCGACGACACCGGGTAGTAGTGCTCGAGGCGGGCCGGCCCCATGAAGAGCGCATGGCGCGGGCCCGGCACGTTGGAGATCACCAGGTTGACCGACGGCCGCATCCGATCGCCGAGCTTGAGGCGGGCGGCCAGCGCCGCGGCCTCGGTGAACACCGCCGGCGGCGAGAAGCGGGTGAAGTCCTGCAGGGCGTCGGCCGGCATCAGGTCGAAGCCCGACTTGGCCTGGGCCATCGCCTCGTGGGCGTAGCCGAGCCGGGCGGCGCCGTCGTCGAGGTGGATCGGCAGCTCGGCGAAGATCGACGACACCCGGTTGGTCCACTTCTCGGGTTCGTCGGCGCCGCGGATCGACACCGGCACCATCGCCACGAGGGGCTGGTCGACCGGCGATCCGTGGGCCAGCAGGTAGTGGCGCAGCGCCCCGGCGCAGATCGCCATCACCACGTCGTTGACCGTCGCCCCGAACGCCTGCTTGATCTCCTTGATCTCGGCCAGCTCGGTGGTGCGGTAGGAGAAGCGGCGGTGGGGGGTGATGCTCTTGTTGAACGGCGTCGGGGGCGCCACCCCGTTCGGCGCCGCCGGCCGTCGCGATCGGCCGGAGGCCGAGCTCGGGAGGGCCCGGGTCCAGGCGCCCATCGTGGCGCCGACGGTGGCCCCGAACACCGCCGGCCCCTGTTCGGTGACGATCTTGGCGGTGTCGCGCAGCACCCGCTGCTGGGCTCGCAGGAGTCGCTCGGGGCGCACGGCGAACGTCGAGGCCGTGCGGGCCAACATCTCCGCCGGGGTCGGCACCGGGGCCCGCCGATCGGCGGCCAGGGCGCCGACGGCGGCGTCGAGGTCGTCGGCCGGGGAGGGCTCGACGTCGAGCAGCATCGTCAGCATCTCCGCGCCCGCCGCCCCGTCGATCGTGGC
>JBPEXC010000459.1:0-6201 GCA_052032035.1 Acidimicrobiales bacterium
GGAGAGCTCGACCTCGGCGTCGTTGATCTCGGTCGCCATCCGCTCGGCCCGCGCTCGGGCCTCGGCCAGGCCCGGCGTCTGCTGGGCGCTCGCGCTGCCAGCCAGCACCGCACCGGCCACCACGACGGCGACGAGCTGGGCGGCCAGCACCCTCGCCCGCGACCGGCGGCGCCTCGCAGGGCGCACCCGGCGTCGAGCGTCGCCGCGCTCAGCGTTCGAGGAGGCCGCGGTCACGGCTCGAGTTCCAGCCCGCACGGCTCCGAGGCTACTCGGCCGCCACGACGTGAGACCATCGAGCGTGAGGTTTTGCCACCGTGGGTGAGTTGACTCACACGCCCAGTGACGAGAAGTGATCAGCGACGACCGTCAGTGATGACCGCCGGACACCGCGGCGAGCGCCGCCGGGTCGACCTCGACGTCGGACTCGACCAGTGCCCGCACCAGATCCTCGACCGAGACGAGGCCCGACGGGCCGTCGTCGTCGACGACGACGGCGAGATGGCGGCGACGCCGCCGCAACAGCCGCAGCGCCTCGACGAGGGGTTCGTCGGCCCGCAGCACCGCCATCGTGCGGGTCAACTGCTGGGGGATCGGTTGGTTGCGCTGCCCGACCTCGATCGTGAACAGATCCTTGGCGTGGAGGTAGCCGACGTAGCGTTCGGCGCCCAGCGCCGGGGCGACGACCGGGAGCCGGGTCTGTCCGGAGTGCATCACCGCCCGCTCGGCCTGCACGGCGGTCGCGCCGAGCCGGATCGACGTGACGTCGTCGAGCGGTGTCGCCACCTCGCCGACCGGCCGCTGCGCGAAGTCGAGCGCGCCCTGGAGCAGGCCGCCACTCTCCGCCTCGATCGCCCCCTCCTGGGTCGACTGGGCGACGATGGCGGTGAGCTCGGCCACCGAGTGGGCGGCGACGATCTCGTCGCGGGGCTCGACGCCGAACAGGCGACACCCGGCGTTGGCGAACCAGTTGAGCAGGCGCACCGCCGGCCCGACGATCGTGAGATAGGCCCGGTAGGGCAGCACCAGCCAGCGGACGGTCGGCTCCGCCGCCGAGATCGCGATGTTCTTCGGGATCATCTCGCCGACGACGAGGTGAAGGAAGCTGACGATGGCCAGGGCGATGGCGAACGCGACGCCCGTGCGGATCTCCTCGGGGATGGCGTCGCCGGCGACGTTCAGGATCAGGGCATCGATCGCCGGCTCGCCGACGAAGCCGAGCACGAGGGTCGCCATCGTGATGCCGAACTGCGCCCCGGCGAGCTGCAGGCCGAGATCGCCGAACGCGTCGATCGCCGCCTTGGCCGATCGCTTGCCGGCCTCGGCGTCGGCCTCGAACTTGGAGCGCTTCGCGGCCAGGATCGCGAACTCCCAGGCCACGAAGAACCCGTTGAGCAGGATGAGGACCGCAGCCGCCAGCAGGCTCCAGACGATCGTCGAGGTCGACGCGTGGTGCTCCGCCTCGCTGGCGACCAGCACGAGGGCGTTCATGCTGCGCCTCCCCGCCCGAGCATCTGCACCGACGCCACCCGGTGCCCGTCCATCGCAGCGACCTCGATCGTCCAACCGTCGTGGCGGAAGCTCTCACCCTCGGTCGGGATGCGGCCGAGCTCGTGGAGCACGAAGCCGGCGATCGTCTCGTAGGGGCCCTCGGGGATCTCGAAGCCCGTGGCGTCGGCCACCTCGTCCGGGTGGAGCGTGCCGGCGACGATGCTCACCCCGCTCGGTCGAGCGACGGTGAGGGCGGTGTCGTCGGCCTTGTCGTACTCGTCGTCGATCTCGCCGGTGATCTCCTCGACGACGTCCTCGAGGGTGAGGATGCCGGCGGTCCCGCCGTGCTCGTCGATCACGACCAGGAGCTTGCGGTCGGTGGTCCGGAAGTCGTCGAGGATGTCGACCAGATCACGGGTCTCCGGCACCACCAGGGGCTCGCGCATCACCTCGGCCAGCGGCGCGCCGTCGCGCTCGGCCAGCGGGATGGCGAAGACGTCGGCGACGTCGACCACCCCCACGAGGTCGTCGAGGTCGTCACCGCACACCGGATAGCGGGAGTGCCCGGTCTCCCGGGCCCGCGCCAGCAACTCACCGACCGTGGCGCCACGATCCAGCCAGTCGACGTGCACCCGCGGCACGAGGGCATCGGCGGCGGTCTTGTCCTCGAAGCGGAGAGTGCGGGTGAGCAGGTTGAGGGCCTCGTCGGACAGGGTCCCGGTCTCGGCCGACGAGCGGATCAGGTACTCGATCTCGTCGAGCGAGCGGACCGCGGTCAGCTCCTCCTGGGGCTCGATCCCGAGTCGCCGCACCGCCCAGTTCGCCGAGCCGTTGAACAGCCAGATGATCGGGGTCATGGCGCCGTGCACGATCCGGGCGGCCGGCGCCAGGGCGAGGGCGAGGGCTTCGCTCCGGGCGATCGCCACGTTCTTCGGGATCAGCTCGCCGGCCACCATCTGGAAGACCGTGGCCAACGCGAGGGCGACGACGACGGTCATCGTCGCCTCCTCGCCGAACACCGGCGACAGCAGCGGATCGAGGAGCACGGCGACGAGCGGCTCGGCCATGAAGCCGAGCACGAGGCTCGACAGGGTGATGCCGAGCTGGGCACCCGACAGGTGGAACGACATGCGCTGCACGGCGTGGACGGCCGCCTGGGCCCGACGCGACCCGTCGGCCGCACGCGCCTCGAGCTTGGAGCGATCGGCCGCGATGAGCGCGAACTCGACGGCCACGAAGAAGGCGTTGGCGGCGACCAGGAGCACCACCACGACGAGACTGAGGACCAGGTTCACGGTGCGACGATGCTACTGCCCCGCCGCGCCGGCGCGACCAGCGCCGAGCGGCGGCGCCGCTAGCGTTCGCCGACGGTGACGAACGACGAGACCGCTCCCCGCCCGAACACCCCGACGCCAGACGCGGACCCCGCCGTGCTGCGACTGGCCGGGATCGGCGCCACGATCGACGGCACCGAGATCCTCGCCGGGGTCGACTGGACGGTGCGCAGCGGCGAGCAGTGGGTGGTGCTCGGCCCGAACGGCGGCGGCAAATCGACCCTGGTCGCCGTCGCCGGGCTCCACCGCCATCCGAGCGCCGGCACGGTCGAGATCCTCGATCATCGGCTGGGCCGAATCGACATCCGGCCGCTCCGACGACGCATCGGCACCTCGTCCGCCGTGCTCGCCACCCAGCTCCGGCCGGCGCTCAGCGCCCAGGACGTCGTCGTGTGTGGGGCGACCGGGGCGCTGGAGCCCTGGTGGCACACCTACAGCGACGACGACCGGGCTCGGGCGTCGTCGTTGCTCGCCACCGCCGGCCTCGACGGCTTCGACGACCACACCTTCGGCTCGCTCTCGAGCGGTGAACGTCAGCGATGCCTCCTGGCCCGCGCCCTGATGCCGGCCCCCGAGCTCCTCCTGCTCGACGAGCCCACCGCCGGACTCGACTTCGCCGGCCGCGAGGCCCTGGTCGCTGCCCTGGTCTCGGTCGCCGGGTCCGACGACGCGCCGGCGACCGCCCTGGTCACCCACCACCTCGAGGACATCCCGCCGACCACCACCCACCTCCTCGCCATCGGCCGGCCCGCCGGCGCCGCCGACCGGGCACCCGGCCGGGTGTTGGCATCCGGTCCGATCGAGGACGTCCTGACCGAGGACCTGCTCGGCGAGCTGTTCGGCCTGCCGGTCGAACTCGGCCGGCACGGCCGTCGCTGGTCGGCCCGAGCCCGAACCTGAGTCAGCGCCCCGAAATCAGTACTCCTGCATCAGTACGCCTGCAATCAGTGCTCGTCGATCAGTGCCGGCGGTGGTGGGCGTCGCCGGCGGTGACGACCTCGCTCGTCCCGTCGGGCCGGCGCAGCACCAGCCCCCCGGTGTGATCGACGTCGGTGACGACCCCGTCGAGCACCCCGCCCGGCGCGTCGAGTTCGACGGTGCGACCGATCGTCCAGCACCGCTCCCGGTAGGCTTCGAGCAGGAGGTCGGAACGGCCGCCCTCGAGCTGGATGAGCCGCTGGTCGACCCGACCCAACACCGCCCGGAGCAGGACATCCACCTCCGGTCGCACCTCGTCGGCGGCCTCGGCCACCGCCTCGAGGTCGACGGCGAGCGCCGCGACCTCGGCGGGCGGGGCCGGCTGGAAGTGGAGGTTCATCCCGAGCCCGACGACCACGGCGAGCGACGTCGAGCCACCGCCGGCGGTCGACCCGCCGGCGGTCGTCGCCTCGGCGAGGATTCCGGCGAGCTTGCGCTCACCCTCGGCGGTGGCCACGAGGACGTCGTTGGGCCACTTGAGCCCGATCGGCCAGCCGCCGCCCATTCCGAGGTCGTCGAGAGCCTCGACCACCGCCAGCCCGGTGAGGAGCGGCACGAGGGGCGCCCACGAGGTGTCGGGGCGCAACAGCCAGCTGACGAGCAGCGACGAATCCGGACGATCGAGCCACGTCCGACCCTGCCGGCCTCGTCCCGCCGTCTGGTGACGGGCACGCCGCACGACGCCCTCCGGCGCACCCGCGGACGCCCTGGTCAGCAGGTCGGCGTTGGTCGACGCGGTCTCGTCGACCACCTCGACACGCGGAAATCTGGTGCCGGGGACGCCCGGTACTTCCCTTTCGGGGCTCATCTCGGCTAACCATACGGTGTGACTCCCGCACCTTTCTCCAAAGTTCTGATCGCCAACCGGGGCGAGATCGCTGTTCGCGTCATCCGTGCCTGCAAGGAACTCGGCGTCCAGACCGTCGCCGTCTACTCCGATCTCGACCGTGAGGCGCTCCACGTCCGCATCGCCGACGAGGCCTACGCCCTCGGCGGCCAGACCGCAGCGGAGAGCTACCTCAACACCGAGGCGATCCTCGACGCCATCGACCGGTCCGGCGCCCAGGCCGTCCACCCCGGCTACGGCTTCTTCTCCGAGAACGCCGACTTCGCCCGAGCCATCACCGACAAGGGTGTGAAGTTCATCGGCCCGCCACCCGAGGCCATCGAGGTGATGGGCGACAAGATCTCGGCCCGCGAGGCGGCCGAGAAGGTCGGCGTCCACGGCGTGCCCGGCATCGCAGAGTTCCTCCAGGGCCCCGACGAGATCACCGCCTTCGGCGCCGAGCACGGCTACCCCGTCGCCATCAAGGCCGCGTTCGGTGGCGGCGGCCGCGGCATGAAGGTCGTCCACTCGGCCGACGAGGCCGCCTCGGCCCTCGAGTCGGCCCAGCGTGAGGCCCTCGCCTACTTCGGCCGCGACGAGTGCTACATCGAGCGCTACCTGACCAAGCCTCGTCACATCGAGATCCAGGTGCTGTGCGACGAGCACGGCAACGCCGTCTACCTCGGCCAGCGTGACTGCTCGGCCCAGCGCCGCCACCAGAAGCTGGTGGAGGAGGCCCCGGCGTTCGGGCTCACCCCCGAGATCGCCACGGCGATGGGCGAGGCCGCGGTGGCCGTCGCCAAGGGTTGCAACTACACCAACGCCGGCACCGTCGAGTTCCTCTACGAGGACGGCGACTTCCACTACCTCGAGATGAACACCCGTCTCCAGGTGGAGCACCCGGTCACCGAGATGGTCACCGGCCTCGACCTCGTGGCGCTGCAGCTCCACGTCGCGGCCGGCGGCGAGCTGCCCTTCACCCAGGACGACGTGACCATCGAGGGCCATGCCATCGAGATCCGTATCAACGCCGAGGATCCCGCCGAGGGCGCCTTCCTGCCCTCCCCTGGGCCGATCACCAAGCTGCGTGTGCCGTCCGGCTACGGCGTGCGCTGGGACGGCGGCTACGAGGAGGGTGACGAGGTCAGCCAGTTCTACGACAACCTCGTCGGCAAGCTCGTGTGCCACGGCGCCACCCGCGAGATCGCCATCGCCCGCACGATCCGGGCCCTCGAGGAGTTCGTGATCGAGGGCGTGGCCACCACGATCCCGGCCGACCTGGCCATCCTGAAGCACGACGAGTTCGTCGCCGGCGAGCATTCGACCAAGTGGGTCGAGGAGGTCCTCGACCTCACCGGCGTGAAGGGGGCCCAGGGCGCCGGCGACGACGCCGGTGACGAGGCCGAGCCCAAGGTTCGCCGCGACACCGTCGTCGAGGTCAACGGCAAGCGGTTCGACGTGTCGCTGTGGGTGCCCGAGAGCGCCATGGCGGTCGCCGGTGCACCGGCGAAGAAGAAGGCCAAGCGCCGTGCCGCAGCCGGGGGCGCCGGCGGCGGGTCCGGCTCGGGCGACGTG
>JBPEXC010000046.1:0-10655 GCA_052032035.1 Acidimicrobiales bacterium
GCCGCCTTCGCCCCGATCCTCCACGCCGAGTCGGGCCTGCTGGGCCGCCAGGCGACGTTCGACCAGGCGGCGCCGACCGACCCGATGCTGTCGATCGCCGACTACGACTCGGCGCTCCACGGTCTCGTCGGCCTGCTGAGCGCCCTGTGGATGCGTGAGCGCACGGGTCTGGGCCAGCACATCGACATGGCGATGCTCAACGCGATGATCGCCACCGACGACTACGGCCACCATGCGTTGGACGACTACCCGGTCGAGCGGCTCGGCGGCCAGGTGTGGGCGACGAGCTATGGCCACATCCTCACCTCGGGCAACTCCAAGGCCCAGTGGTGGCAGCTGTCGAAGGCCGGCAAGGTCGCCGACGAACCGCTGCCCGAGGGCGCGTCGATCGACGACAAGATCGAGATGCGCGAGCGCCTGCTCACCGACTTCTACCGATCCTTCGCCGAGCGCGACGACCTGGTGGCCGCCCTCGACGACGCCAACGTCGCCTGGGCCGACATCCGGGACCCCGCCGACGTGTTCGACACCCCTGTCGCCGCCGAGCGCCGCCTCAGCACCGAGATCGACGACCGGGCCGGCGGCACCCGTCGGGTGGTCGAGTCGCCCTACCGGTTCAGCGCCGCCGAGGCCGGGGTGCGGGGCCCCGCCGCGCACCGGGGTGAGCACAATGCCGAGGTGCTGGCCGAGTGGCTGGGCGGCCGAGCCGACGTCGCCAACCTCGAGGCGTCGGGCGTCCTCCAGTCGGCCGTGCCGCAGTCGTGACGCCGTCCCGCCCGGTCACCGGCACCGCCGTCCCGGCCGACGCTCCGGGCGACGAGCTGTCGCCCTACCTGTCGTTCACCGCCGCCGATTGGGGCGCGCTGCGGGCCTCGACGCCGCTGAACCTCGACGAGGCCGACCTCGAGCGCCTGCGGGGCCTCAACGACGACCTGAGCCTCGACGAGGTGGCCGAGGTGTTCCTGCCGCTGTCGCGGCTGCTCAACCTCTACGTCGGCGCCGCCCAGGAGCTGTATCGAGCGAGCGACACCTTCCTCGGCCACCTGCCCGGCAAGGTCCCCTACGTGATCGGGATCGCCGGCTCGGTGGCGGTCGGCAAGTCGACGACGGCCCGCGTGTTGCAGGCGCTGCTCGACCGCTGGCCCGACCACCCCCAGGTCGACCTGGTGACCACCGACGGCTTCCTCCACCCCAACTCGGTGCTGACCGAGCGCGGGCTGATGTCGCGCAAGGGATTCCCCGAGAGCTACGACCGTCGCCGCCTGCTGGAATTCCTGAGCGACATCAAGTCGGGCAGCCCCGAGGTGACGGCCCCGGTCTACTCCCATCTCACCTACGACATCCTCGACGACGAGGTGGTGACGATCCGCCAGCCGGACATCGTGATCGTCGAGGGTCTCAACGTGCTCCAGACCGGGATCCCGGAGGGGGACCTACCGGTGTTCGTGTCGGACTTCTTCGATTTCTCGATCTACGTCGACGCCGATGTCGAGCACGTGCGCCGCTGGTACGTCGAGCGCTTCCTCGCCCTGCGAGAGACCGCCTTCCGCGACCCGGAGAGCTACTTCCACCGCTACTCCGAGCTCAGCGACGAGGCCGCCGTCGAGACCGCCCTCGGCATCTGGACCGAGATCAACGAGCGCAACCTCGTCGACAACATCGAGCCGACCCGCGACCGGGCCGACCTGATCCTGCGCAAGGGCGCCGATCACCGGGTCGAAGAAGTCCGGCTTCGGCGACTCTGACCGTCGGGGAACGCCCCGTCGGGTTCGTGCTTCAGGGAGGTCGTGGACGGGTCGATGCTGGGACGACTTGCTAGCGTGGCCGACCGGCCGTTCCCCAGGTGACCCGATGATCCGTCAGCAACGAACCAGCCCGACCATCTGGCCGGGCGCGCCCTACCCGCTGGGCGCCCACTGGGACGGTTCGGGCACCACCTTCGCCGTGTTCAGCGAGCACGCCGACGCCATCGAACTGTGCCTGTTCGACGACGACGGCACCGAGCGACGCTTCGAGCTTCCCGAGGTGACCGCCTTCGTCCACCACGGCTACCTGCCCAACGTCGGTCCCGGGCAGCGCTACGGCTATCGGGCCCACGGCCCGTGGGACCCGGCACGAGGCCTGCGGTTCAATCCCTACAAGCTGCTGCTCGACCCCTACGCCAAGGCCGTCGAGGGCGAGGTCGACACGGCCGGCCCGATCTACGATCACCGACCCGGGGTGCCCGACGAACCCGACTTCGCCGACTCGGCACCCTTCGTCCCCCGCTCGATCGTCGTCAACCCCTACTTCGAGTGGGGGAGCGATGTGCGGCCGAAGCGGCCCCGGCGCGACACGGTCATCTACGAGGCCCACGTCAAGGGTCTGACCGCCACCCACCCCGACGTGCCCGAGGAGCTGCGCGGCACCTACGCCGGCCTGGCCCACCCCGCCATCGTCGACCACCTGGTGCAGCTCGGGGTGACGGCGATCGAGCTGTTGCCGGTGCACCAGTTCATCCCCGAGCCCTTCATCACCGACCTCGGCCTCACCAACTACTGGGGCTACTCCTCCATCGGCTACCTGGCGCCCCACGGGGCCTACTCCTCGAGCGGCCGACGAGGCCAGCAGGTGCAGGAGTTCAAGCACATGGTGCGGACGCTGCACCAGTCGGGCATCGAGGTGATCCTCGACGTGGTCTACAACCACACCTGTGAGGGCAACCAGCACGGCCCGACCTTCTCGCTGAAGGGCCTCGACAACGCCAGCTACTACCGGCTGTCGCCGGCGAACGGCCGCCACTACGTCGACTACACCGGCACCGGCAACACCCTCGACGTCGGCCACCCCAACGTGCTCCAGCTGATCATGGACTCGCTGCGCTACTGGGTGGAGGAGATGCACGTCGACGGCTTCCGGTTCGACCTCGCCTCGGCGCTGGGGCGCGACGGCCACCACGTCGACCAGACCGCCGCCTTCTTCGACATCATCCACCAGGATCCGGTGCTCCGGCAGGTGAAGCTGATCGCCGAGCCCTGGGACGTGGGGGAGGGCGGCTACCAGGTGGGACGCTTCCCGCCGCTGTGGTCGGAGTGGAACGGGTCCTATCGCGACACCGTGCGCGACTTCTGGCGGGGCGCGCCGGGGGTGCTCGGCAGCTTCGCCAGCCGCTTCACCGGCAGCTCGGACCTCTACCAGCTCAACGGCCGCCGGCCGTCGGCGTCGATCAACTTCGTGACCGCCCACGACGGCTTCACGCTGCGCGATCTCGTCACCTACAACGAGCGCCACAACGAGGCCAACCGCGAGCAGAACCGCGACGGCGAACGCCACAACCGGTCCTGGAACACCGGGGTGGAGGGCGAGACCGACAACGCCACGGTCAACCATCTGCGCCAGCTCCGGATCCGCGGCATCCTCACCACCCTCCTCCTCAGCCAGGGCGTGCCCATGCTCCTGGCGGGCGACGAGCTCGGCCGCACCCAGCGCGGCAACAACAATGCCTACTGCCAGGACAACGAGCTCAGCTGGGTCGACTGGGACGACGTCGACGACGAGCTCCTCGCCTTCACCCGGCGTCTCGTCCAGCTCCGTCTCGACCACCCGGTCTTCCGGCGCCGCCGCTTCTTCTCCGGCGAGGTGCGGGAGCGCTCCCTCCTCGACGGCGGCCCGCCGACCGACGGGCTCGCCGACATCATGTGGTTCACGCCCTCGGGCCGGGAGATGATCGACGGCGACTGGCACGACCCGCTCGCCCACGCGATGGCGGTCTACCTCAACGGCAGCGGCCTGATGATGCGCTCGACCCGCGGGGAGTGGCTCAACGGCGAGAGCTTCCTCGTGCTCTTCAACGGCCACGGCGATCCCGAGACCTTCACCGTGCCGGAGGCGGTCGGCGACCGCTGGTGGTCCTGCGAACTCGACAGCGCCCGACCGAAAGCTCCGGGGCGCCCTGTCGTGGCGTCGCTGGTCGTGGAACCATGGTCGGTGGTCGTCCTCCGAGAAAGCGAGCGCACGTGAAGATCCTGTTCGCCACCGCCGAACTGGCACCCCTGGCCCGAGTCGGCGGGCTGGCGCTGGCCGCTGGCGGCCTCGTCGACGAGCTGCGTCGCAACGGGGTGGAGGTGACGGTCGTCCTGCCCGACTACGGCGATCTCGAGGTGCAGGACGAGACCTCGTGGGACCTCGACGCCCCGATGCCCTTCGGCCCCCTCCGGGCCCGACGGGGCCGCGTCGGCGGCATCGACGACGTCGTGCTCGTGTCGTCGACCCGGCTGGCCCGTCCCCACCCCTACGTCGACCCGGCGACCGGCCAGGGGTGGCCCGACAACGACGAGCGATTCCTCGGCTTCGCCGCCGGGATCGCCGCGGTGTGCACCGACCTGCAACCCGATGTGCTCCACCTCAACGACTGGCACACGGCGGCCGCGCCGGCCTTCCTCGCCGAACGACCGCCGACGGTGCTGACGATCCACACCCTCGGCTACCAGGGCGTGTGCGACGGCGGCTGGCTCCACGCCCTGCCGCACGACGCCTGGTGCTACGCCTGGTACGACAGCTGCAACCCGCTCCTCGGTGGGCTGCGGCTGGCCGACGCCGTCGTGACCGTCAGCCCCAACTACGCCCGCGAGATCCTGACACCCGACCAGGGCATGGGCCTCCACGAACAGCTCGCCGGCCTCGGTGACCGCCTCGTGGGCATCCGCAACGGCATCGACGTCCACGCCTGGCATCCGAGCCGCGACGACCACCTGCCCCGCCACTACGACCACGACACCCTCGAGGAGGGCCGGCTCGCCGCCCGCTCGGCCCTGCTCGACCTGGCCGGCTGGGACGACGACACGAGCGATCGCCTCCTCGGCGTCGTCACCCGACTCGTCGACCAGAAGGGGATCGACATCCTGCTGCGGATGTTGCCCTACCTCGAGGACCTGCCGGCCCGCCTCGTCCTGCTCGGCTCCGGCCAACAGGAGCTGGTCGACGCGGTGCGCCAGGCGGCCGACGCCGCGCCCGACCGCATCTACGCGGTGACCGACCGCTACGACGAGCCGCTGTCGCACCTGATCTTCGCCGGCACCGACCTGTTCCTCATGCCGAGCCGCTTCGAGCCGTGCGGGCTCGCCCAGATGCAGGCGATGGCCTACGGCACCCTGCCGGTGGCGACCCCGGTCGGCGGCCTGGTCGACACGATCACCGACCTCGACGCCGACCCCGTGCACGGCACCGGCATCCTGGCCCGCACCAACGACGACCTCGGCTTCCTCGACGCCCTGCACCGAGGACTGCGGGTCCACAAGCTGGCGGCGCGGCGACGCGCCGCCCAGCGGCGGGGGATGAGCACCGACTGGTCGTGGCAGGCCCCGGCGTGGAGCCAGATCGGCATCTACCGGGCGCTGGTCGACGGCACCTTCCGCTAGTCGAAGCGGTAGTTCTTCGGGATCACGACGAGGCCCGACTCGGTGACGGTGAAGCGGGCGGCGTCCTCCTCGGCGTCGACGCCGATGCGCGTGCCGGGCGGGATGACGACGTTCTTGTCGACGACCGCTCGCTTGATCGTCGCGCCCTCGCCGACCTTGACGTCCTCGAACAGGATGGCCCCGTCGAGTTCCGCGCCGCGCTCCACCCGCACCCGGGGGCCGAGCACGCTCGTCTCCACGGTGGAGCCGCTGATGATGGCGCCGTTGGACACCACGGTGTTCTCGACGTGGGGGGCACGCCCGTCGGCCTTGACGAACTTCGCCGGCGGCAGCGAACGACCGAGGGTGAAAATCGGCCACTCCTCGTTGTAGAGGCTGAAGTTGGGCAGGGGCTTCACCAGGTCCATGTGGGCGTCGAAGTAGGCGTCGAGCGTCCCGACGTCACGCCAGTAGCCCCGCTGCAGCAGGCCGTCGCCGGGCACCACGTTGGTCGAGTAGTCGTAGACGTGGGCCTGGCCCTGGCCGACGAGCTGGGGGATGAGGTCGCCGCCGAGGTCGCGCCCCGACTCGCGGTTCTCGGCGTCCTCCTTGAGGGCCTCGACCAGCACCTCGGTCGTGAACACGTAGTTGCCCATCGAGACGAACGACTCGTCGGGGGAGTCGGCCAGTCCGGGCGGATCGGCCGGCTTCTCGAGGAAGTCGCGGATCCGGGTGCCCTCGCCCTGGTGGATCACCCCGAACTGGTGAGCTTCGGACCGTGGCGCCCGCAGCGCCGCCACGGTCACGCCGGCGCCGCTCTCGATGTGCTGGTCGAGCATCTGGCGCGGGTCCATGCGGTAGATGTTGTCGGCCCCGAAGACGAAGAGGTAGGTGGGTTGCTCGTCGTCGATCAGGTTGAGGTTCTGGTAGATCGCGTCGGCCGAGCCCATGAACCACTGCTTGCCCCGCCGCATCTGAGCCGGCACCGAGGTGACGTAGTTGCCGAGGAACGTTGCCATCCGCCAGGTCCGGCTGACGTGGACGTCGAGGGAGTGGCTCTTGTACTGGGTGAGCACGACGATCTTGCGGTAGCCGCCGTTCGACAGGTTCGACAGCACGAAGTCGATCAGCCGGTACGGACCGCCGAAGGGCACGGCCGGCTTGGCCCGGTCGGCGGTCAGCGGCATCAGCCGTTTGCCCTCACCACCAGCGAGAACGATCGAGAGGACGTTGGGGCGGATTCCGGCTTCGAGCACGCTCCCATCTTGGTCGATCGAGGTGGCGGGCGGGTGCAGACGCGCAGGATTCTCCGCCGTGTCACCCATTCGTAGGCCGTGGGACACGCGGGATGAACCATGCGACCCATTGTCACTCTGAGTGGTTTTCTGGAACACTGTTGGTGCGGGTACCGGGAACAGTGCCTGGTGGGATCAGTCCTTCGGCGGGCGAAGGCCCCACCACGACGGCAACTTGTTCTCGAACCGAGGGTGGCCTCCCACGGGGGGCCACCCTCTTTCCGTTCAGCACCCGCGTCACCACTCGCGCTGCCGGGCACGTCATGATGTCCCCCATGACTCGCACCCGTCTGCTGATCGCCGCCGCCATCGCCGTCCTGATCGTCCTCGGCGGCATCGCCTGGTCGATCGGGCTGTTCTCGTCCGACCCGGAGGCGGCCAACGTCGACGACCTGGCCACCGCGGTCGCCGAGTCGGGCGACGGCGAGGGCGTCGTGATCGAGGCACTCGACGGCACGTGGCAGGTCCAGCAGCTCGAGGGCGTGTTCGTCGGCTACCGGATCGACGAGATCCTCAGCGGGGTCGACTTCACCGCCGTCGGCCGGACCCCCGACGTCACCGGCTCGCTGACCGGCGAGGGCTCGACCGTCACCGCGGTGTCGATCGAGGCCGACCTCACGACGTTGGAGAGCGACAGCGGCGCCCGTGACGGGCAGCTGCGGACCCAGGCGTTGGAGACCAACGAGTTCCCGACCGCCACCTTCGTCGCCACCGCCCCGATCGAGCTGGGCTCGATCCCGGCCGAGGGCGAGCAGGTGTCGGCCGACGCCACCGGCGACCTCACGATTCACGGCGTCACCCGTTCGGTCACGATCCCGATCACGGCCTCGCAGCAGGGCGGCTCGATCCTGGTCGCCGGATCGCTCGAGGTGCTCCTGACCGACTACGAGATCGACACGCCGTCGGCGCCGATCGTCGCCGGCGTCAGCGAGACGGCGACGATGGAATTCTCGCTCGTCTTCGTCGCGGGCTGACCCGACACCCCGGCGCCACCGCGTCGGGCCGACGTCGAGGCGAGACGCGGAACCCCTGATTCCGCCTGGGCCAGCGCCATGGTCCGGGCGGTTTCGCGCGCCCCCGATCCACCCCGCTGGTTAACGCCGTTAACCTCGATTTGGGCTTCGGACGTGACTGTGGTCACAATGACCGCACTCCGGTTCCACACTGTCACCATCAAGGACGGTCGCCCGTGTCGAAGGATCAGCCCACTGCCCAGCTCACCCGGGCCACCCGTGACGAGCCCCTCCTCGTCGTGGAGGACCTGCGCACCCACTTCGAGGTGGAGGCCGGCACGGTCAAGGCCGTCGACGGGGTGTCGTTCACCCTCGATCGGGGTCGGACGCTCGGGGTGGTGGGGGAGTCGGGCTCGGGCAAGACCGTGCTCAGCCGGTCGATCATGCGCCTCAACACCGCCGGCAACGCCATCACCACCGGCACCGTCCGCTACGACGGCGTCGACCTCCTCGCCAAGTCGCCGAAGGACATGCAGAAGCTCTGGGGCGTCGAGATGGCGATGGTCTTCCAGGACCCGATGACGTCGCTGAACCCGGTCGTCAAGGTCGGCCGGCAGCTGACCGAGCACCTCCGCCACCATCTCGGCGTCTCCAAGAGCGAGGCGAGGGCGACGGCCGTCGAGCTGCTGCGGTCGGTGCGGATCCCCGAGGCCGATCAGCGCTTCGACAACTACCCCCACGAGATGTCGGGCGGGATGCGCCAACGGGTCTGCATCGCCATCGCCCTGGCGTGTGGCCCCAAGATGCTGTTCGCCGACGAGCCGACGACCGCCCTCGACGTCACGGTCCAGCACCAGATCCTCAACCTCCTGGCCCAGCAGCAGGAGGAGCGGTTCATGACGATGATCCTCGTCACCCACGACCTCGGGGTGGTGGCCGGTCGCACCGACGAGATCGCCGTGATGTACGCCGGCCGGATCGTCGAGAAGGCGCCGACCGCGGAGCTGTTCCGCGACATGCGCCACCCCTACACCCAGGCGCTCCTGTGGTCGATCCCGAAGATGAGCGAGCCGAAGCACACCCGGCTCAGCGCCATCGCCGGTCGGCCACCCGACCTCATCAACCCGCCGAAGGGCTGCAAGTTCTCTCCCCGCTGCCCCTACGCGCAGGACCGATGTCGTGAAGAGGAGCCACCCCTGTCGGCGGCCGCCGGACCGGACCACCAGTTCCGATGCTGGTACCCGGTCGGCAGTCCGGAGTCGAAGGTGGCGTTCGAGTCGAACCTCGCCGCCGGACTGCCCCAGACGCTGGCGGCCGCCGGCAAGCTCGACGCCACCGAGGAGCTCGCCTCCGCCGTGGCCGCCACCGCCGCAGGAGGCAACTGATGGCTGGATCCGGCAAGGCCCACCTGCGCGACGCGGCGGCCACCATCCTCCGGGTCGAGGACCTGACGGTCGAGTTCCCGGCCGGCAAGGACCGGGTCGTCCACGCGGTCAGCGGCATCAGCTTCGACATCGCCCGGGGCGAGACCCTCGGCCTCGTCGGCGAATCCGGGTGCGGCAAGTCGACGACCGGCCGGGCGATCCTCCAGCTGCCGAAGCCGACCGGCGGGTCGGTGCAGCTCCGGGGCGATGACCTCACCGCCCTCGACGGCGAGTCGATGCGCCAGCGCCGCACCGATCTCCAGATGATCTTCCAGGACCCGATCTCGTCGCTCAACCCACGACGGATGATCGGCGAGGTCGTCGCCGAGCCGCTCGACGTGTGGGGACCCCACGACGACGACGAGCAGTGGAAGATCGTGTCGTCGATGCTCGACGCCGTCGGCATCGACCCCGACGTCGCCCGCTACAAGCGGCCGCACGAGTTCTCCGGGGGCCAGTGTCAGCGCATCTCGATCGCCCGGGCGCTGGTGATGGAACCGGAGCTGATCATCTGTGACGAGCCGGTGTCGGCGCTCGACGTGTCGGTCCAGGCCCAGATCCTGAACATGCTCGAGGACCTCAAGGCCCAGTACGGCCTCACCCTGGTGTTCATCGCCCACGACCTCGCCGTGGTGAAGAACATCAGCGATCGGGTGGCGGTGATGTACCTCGGCAAGATGTGCGAGATCTCCGAGTCGGACGAGCTCTACGCCCGACCCGCGCATCCCTACACCCGCCTCCTGCTCGCCTCGAGTCCGATCCCGGACCCGACGGCCGTCATCGACGACAGCCTGCTCGTCGAAGGGGAACTCCCGTCCCCGATCGCGCCGCCCTCGGGCTGCCGGTTCCGCACCCGCTGCCCGCTCGCCGACGACATCTGCGCTCGGGTCGAGCCGCAGATGCGGCGCGTCGACGACGACCACTACGTCGCCTGCCACCACCCGCTCGTCGAGGTCGACGAGCCCGCCGAGGGGGTCGCCGTCTCGCTCGACTGAGCGATCGATCTCGTCTCCCGGGAGCGCCCGCGACCGGGAGGCAGAACCGACCGGCAGCTGCCGGTCGTGAACACCGGCCGTCCGACCCGCTCGGCGGCCACGACTTCAAGGGGGAGTCAACGAATGAAGTTGAAGCACGACATGCTGAAGCTTCTCGCCCTGCTGTTCGCCATCACGCTCGTCGCTGCTGCATGCGGCGGGTCGGGGAGCGACGGCGAGGCGAGTGGCGAGACCAACGAGGAGGAGTCCGACGGCGGGGGAGCCGAGGAGACCACCGCGACCACGTCTGCCGACACCGAGGTGGCGGAGACCGAGGAGGAGATCGCCTACGGCGGTCGCGTCGTCGTCGGCCTCGAGGCCGAACTCGTCGGCCTCCGACCCTGGGAGGACACCTGCTCGGCGCCGTGCTACACGGTGCTCGGCACGATCTACGACAAGATGTTCGAGCTCGACTCGAACTACGAGCCGCAACCGTGGCTGGTCGAGAGCTACACCGTCTCCGACGACCTCCTGACCTATGTGTTCACGATGCGCAGCGGGGTCACCTTCTCCGACGGCACACCCCTCACCGGACAGTCGATCGCCGACATGTTCCCGATCCAGCAGGAGGGCG
>JBPEXC010000460.1:0-1533 GCA_052032035.1 Acidimicrobiales bacterium
GGCCGCAGACCGTAGGCGGCCATGCCGACGGCGGCCCCGACGATCCCGCTCTCGGAGATCGGGGTGTCGAAGCTCCGGTGCTTGCCGAACTCCTGCTGGAGCCCCTCGGTGCACCGGAACACACCCCCGAAGAATCCGGCGTCCTCGCCGAACGTCACCACCCGGTCGTCGCGAGCCATCATCACGGCGAGGGCGTCGCGGATCGCCTCGATCATCGTCATCGACCGGGTTCGTCCCCCGCCCGCCGGTGCGGTCGAGGTCGGCGGGGTCGGTCCGGGCGTGGCCAGCGGCGGCGACGGGGTGAACGGGTCGTGTTCGACGCCCATGTCAGTACCCCAGCTCCTGCCGTTGCTCGACCAGGTGGGCCGGCATCTCGGCGTAGACGTGGCGGAACATGTCCACCGGCGACAGGGCGGGACCCGACGAGAGGTTCCCGAGGGTCTCGGCCTCGGCGACCGCCGCCATCACCCGGCGTCGGCTCTCGGTTCGCACCGACTCGAGTTCATCGAGCGACAGGCCCCGGTGCCGCACGAGGTGCTCGGTCAGCCGATCGATCGGGTCGCCGAGCGGCCAGGCCTTGGCGGCTTCGCTCGGGCGATACTTGGAGGGGTCGTCGGAGCTGGAGTGCGACGCGGCCCGGTACGTGACCCACTCGATCAGGGTCGGTCCGAAGCCGCCCCTGGCTCGTTCGGTGGCCCAGCGCATCGCCGAGTACCCGGCGAGCAGGTCGTTGCCGTCGACCCGCAGCGTCGCCAGGCCGTAGCCGATACCCCGCTGGGCGAACGACGCGTTCGCCCCGCCGGCGATGCCCTGGAAGCTCGAGATCGCCCACTGGTTGTTGACGACGTTGATGATCGCAGGCGGTTGGTAGGCGGCGGCGAACACGAGTGCGGAGTGGAAGTCGTTCTCGGCCGTCGCCCCCTCCCCGGTCCAGCCGACACCGACGATCCGCTTGTGCTGGATCGCGCCCGCCATCGCCCACCCGACCGCCTGGGGGAGCTGGGTGGCGAGGTTGCCGGAGATCGAGAAGTAGCCGCATTCGGGCACGGAGTGGAGGACCGGGAGTTGGGCCCCCTTCAGGCGGTCACCCTCGTTGGACAGCACCTGGCAGGTCATCTCGACCAGCGAGTGGCCGTTGGCGATCAGGATCCCGGCCTGACGATAGGTCGGGAAGTGCATGTCGAGGCCGTGGCCGTAGCCGGGGCTGTCGACACCCACCGCCATCGCGGCGGAGACCGCCACCGCCTCCTCGCCGAGCGAGCGCATGGCGAACGCGGCCTTCCCCTGCCGTTGCAGGAGGAGGAACTGCTCCTCGATCAGTCGGGTGGTGACCAGGTGCCCGAACGCGGCGCGCAGCGTCGGGACGTCGAGCTGCGGATCCCAGGCGCCGCCGGCCCCGTGGTCGTCGTCGAGGACCCGGATCATCGTGGTCGCCAGGTCGTAGGTGTCGGGTGCCGGCGCGTCGATCGACGGCCGTCGCGCCTCGTCGACCGGCGGGACGGCGAGGGAGGAGAAGTCGGGATCCTCCCCCGG
>JBPEXC010000461.1:0-8007 GCA_052032035.1 Acidimicrobiales bacterium
CGGGGACGCCGTCGGCGATCACCCGCCCGGCGTCGATCGGGATCGCCTGGTCGCCGGCTCGATGCAACACCAGGACCGGGGCCTCCACCCGGGGCAGCGCCTCGCGCACGTCGGCGTCGACACTCAGCTGCAGGAGGTTGAACAGCGAGTCGCTGGTGGCCGCCAGGCGTTCGTAGCGATGATGCCAGCGCCGGAACGCGGGGTCGACGGCGAGGCTGGGCGCGAACCGGTCGACGATGTCGGAGTCGACGGTGCCCCAGCGATCGCAGACGCCCCGCTGCCGCTCGGCGATGGCGGCGCGCTCGTCGTCGTCGAGGTCGTCGGGGGTGAGCCGGGCGAACCCGCCGAACACGGTCACGCTCCGCACGCGCCGTGGGTAGCTGGCGGCGAACAGCAGCGCCATCGGCGCGCCCTCGCTCTGGGCGAACAGGTGCACCGGCCCGAGCTCGGCGGCGTCGATCACGTCGCGCAGGTCGTCGACCCGCTCGTCGAGGCCGGCCACCGGCACCGACCGGTCGGAGGCGCCGGTGCCCAGCTTGTCGAAGTGGAGGTAGCGGGCGAAGGTGCCGAAGCGCCGCATCATCGCGGCGATCGTCGGTTGTTCCCAGGCCACCTCGATGTTCTGGGCGAGGGGCGGCACCGCCACCACGGTCTCCTCGCCATCGCCCCACTCCTGGTATGCGATGCGGCCCCGGCGGGCTGCGGCGAAGCGGATGGGAGGCAGGTCCACGAGCCCGGACCCTAGTGGAGGACCCGTCGGCTGGGCCGAGAGGGCGTCGCTCGCGTAGGCTGCCCACCGACGCCGTCCCCGGCGGGATTCCGGATCTCCTCGGAGGTCTGGATCGGTGCTCTCGCTGGGGACGGCGTCGTGCTGCATGGGATGCCAGTCCGTGAGGGGTTACAGACTGTCACCGGAGCTGACACTTTGGCACACACAAGTGACAGGTCGCAACCGGAGCGGCATGGCACACTCGTGAGGTGACATCGACGGAGGCCACCCCCACTTCCGCCGGTCTGTCCGAGCGTCTGAGCTCGGACGAACGGCGCGCACGACTGCTCGACGTGGCGCGGGAACTGGTGGTCACCGACGGGGTCAACGTCGTCACGATGGGCACGGTCGCCGACGGCGCAGGCGTGACCCGGGCCCTGGTCTACAAGCACTTCGAGAACAAGCACGACCTCCTCCTCGCCCTCTACCGACGGGAGGCGAAGCGGCTCGACCGCATGATGAGCGACGCCGTGCTCGACGCCGGCCCCGAGTTCACGGTCAAGCTGCGGACCCTCATCGACCTCGTCATCGACTCGGTCGACGAGAACGGCACGTTCTTCAACCTGCTCCGCAACGTCTCCAACGACCCGGCCGCCCGAGCCGACCGGCGGAGCTGGGACCGTCGCACCGTGCGCTACTTCGCCAAGCTCGCCGCCGACGAGTACGGCCTCGAGGAGGCGGTGGCCCAGGCCGCCGTCGCCGGCCTGCTGCCCGGGGTGCTCACCGTGCGGTCGCGGGTGATCGCCGGTCCGGCCGAGCGCGAGTTCCTCACCGACGTCTACCTGGCGATGGTCGAGGCCGGCCTGCGTTCGCTCAGCGACTTCCCCCGCTAGCCGGACCGGCGGCGTCGTCCACCGTTCGGGCGGCGTCGGCCGCAGCGTCGATCAGCGCCCGGTTGCGACTGCTCTGCCAGCGGGGCACCACATGGTTCATCGCATACCCGAACGCCAGCTCGGCGTCGGGGTCGGCGAACCCGACCGCGCCGCCCGTGCCGAAGTGGCCGAAGGAGCGTGGCCCGTCGCCCAGGGGACGCCGAGCGGTGGTCGGCACGAACCCGAGGCCGAAGGCGGCGTCGTCGTTCAGGATCGGGCACGGCCCGCTCGAGTGCACGGTCGTCGCCCGGGCCAGGGTCGCCGGTCGGAGCACCCGGTCCGGCTCGAGGAGCGCTCGGTAGAAGGCGGCCAGCGCGCGTGCGGTGCCGTGGGCGTTGGTCGAGGGGAGCTGCGCGCTCCGCCACAGGGGCGTGTTGACGATCCCGATCGACGAGTAGCCCGGCGGGTTGGTGTAGCTCAGGACCGGCAGCGCCAACTCGAGGGGCGCGTCGGGGGCCAGGACCTCGTCGAGGTCGACCGCAGGGAGCGCGGTCGGGGAGTCCCACACCACCTCGGCGCATCGCCGCTGTTCGTCGGCCGGCACCCCGATCCACAGGTCGCCGGCGGCGGGACGGCCGAGGTCGTCGAGCAGGCCGGCCAGCTGCGTGCCCGGGAGCTCGCCGGTCACCCGTCGGGTGATCTCCCCGACGAGGTGGCCGTAGGTGTTGGTGTGGTAGCAGTGGCCGGGGCCCCACGCCGGGGTGGCGGCGAGCGCCTCGGTCATCGTCGACCAGTCGGCCAGGTCGGCGTCGCGCAGCGGGGTGCGGATGCCGGGCACGCGGGCTCGGTGGCTGAGGGCCTCGGCCACGGTGATCTCGGCCTTGCCGCCGGCGGCGAACTCGGGCCAGATGTCGGCCACCGGGGCATCGAGGTCGAGGCGGCCGGCATCGACGAGGCGGAGGGCGAGGGTGGCGACGATCGCCTTGCCGACCGAGTAGAGGTTCACCATCGTGTCGGGCTGCCAGCGTCGCCGGCGGGCAGCGTCGGCCCAGCCGCCCCACAGGTCGACCACCGATCGGCCGTGGTGGACCACCGACACGGCCGAGCCCAGCTCGCCGCGCTCGGCGAAGTTGGCGGCGAAAGCATCGGCCACGCCCTCCCAGCCGGGAGCGACGTGGCCCGAGATCGGGGTGGTCACCGGCCCAGCCTGCCACGCGGGCCCGGTCGGAGCTGGGTTGACCGGAGCTGGGCTGACCGGAACTGGGCTGCGGTCAGGCGGTGGAGCTGCTGTCGGCCTCGGCGACCCGTTCGTCCGTCATCGACCGGAACAGCAGGTGGACCCCGATCGGCAGCGTGATGACGATCGCCAGCGCCGCCAGGATCAGCGCGGCGGCACCGCCCCCACCCAGATCGACGGCGGCGCCGATCGCAGCGAGCAGGAACGCACCGGGACTGGCCTTGCCGGCGGCATGGAGGCGGGCCGCCGTGGTGCGCAGCCGCACCACCCCGATCGCGGCGATGATCGCCAGCGCACCGGCGGCGAGCAGGAACCCGCCGGAGATCACCTCACGCACCATCGTCGGCTCCCGCAGTTTCGCTCTCGGTCTCGGGTTCGGTCTGGTCGTCCGGCTCGGGCTCGTCGGTGTCGAGCTCGTCGGCGTCGTCGACCAGCGTGGTGGCCGCCAGGGTGGCGGTGAACCCGATCACGGCGAGCACGACCGGCACCATCAGGAAGGTGTTGTCGTCGCGGCGGGCGGCGTCGGCGGCGATCGCCCCCATCAGCGACACGATCACCACGTCGAGGGCCATGATGCGATCGGCCAGCCCGGGGCCGGCGATCAGCCGCGCCCCGCCACCGAGGGCGGCGAACCCGAAGCAGGCGATGGCGACGAGTTCGATCATCGGGCGACCGCCGACGGGAAGGCCTGATCGGCGAGGGCGGCGAGACGTCGCACGTGGTCGACCGTGTCGGGTTCGCGGTGGCCGTGGAGGAGGTGGAGCACGACGGCGCCCGTCGCGTCGTCGACGTCGACGACGGCGGTGCCCGGGGTGAGCGTCACCGCGGAGGCGATCAGCAGCAGGTGGCGGCGGCCGACCTCGCCGAGGGCGACGGTGACGTAGCGCTCGTCGGTGTAGTCGGTGGGGGTGAGGACCTCTCGGGCCACCGCCACGGTCGACTCGACCAGGTCGCGCACGATGGCGCCGGTGAGGGCGGCGAGGGGAACGATCCGCACCCCGGGCTGCGAGGGTGGGCCGAACAGGGCGATCAGGACCAGGCCGAGGGCGAGGCCGGCGACGATGTTGCCGAGCGAGGGGTCGCCCCACAGGGCGCACCAGGCGGCGGCCAGGCCGACGGCGGCGAGCAGGTTGCCGCTCGAGCGCAGACGGGTCACCCTTCGACCTCCACCTGCTCGACGATCGGTTCGAGGCCCTGGAGCTCGAGTGCGGCCCGGCCGGCGAGGTCGAACAGGCCGCCGGCCACGACCGAGATGCCGATCGTGCCGGCGACCGCAAGGGCGGTGGCCGCCGTCATCGACCGGACCGAGCCCGGGGGCTCCAGGTGATCGTCGTCGGGGTCGGTGCCCCAGAACACGCCGAGCCAGATCTTCGTCATCGACAACAGGGTGAGCACGCCCGCCACCAGGGCGGCGGCCACCACGAGGGCCTCGCTGGCCTCGACCCCGGCCGAGATCACCCCGAGCTTGGCCACGAAGCCCGAGAAGGGCGGCAGCCCGGCGAGGCTGATCGCCGGCACCGCGAAGAGGGCGGCGACGACCGGGCGACGGGCGGCGAGCCCGCCGATGCGATCGAGGTCGCTCGAACCCTCCGAGCCCTCGATCAGACCACCGACCAGGAACAGCACGGTCTTCACCGGCATGTGGTGGACGAGGAACACGATGGCGCCGGTGAGGCCGGCGGTCGAGAACAGGCCGAGCCCCATCAGCATGTAGCCGATCTGGCTGATCACGTGGAACGACAGGATGCGCTTCATGTCGCCCTGGGCGAGGGCACCGACCGCCCCGATGAGCATGGTGAGGCCGGCGACCAGCAGGAGGACCGGGCCCAGCTCGTCCATCTGGGTCATCGTGTGGAACCGGATCATCGCGTAGACGCCGATCTTGGTGAGCAGCCCGGCGAAGACGGCGGTGATCGTGGTCGGCGCCGTCGGGTAGGAGTCGGGCAGCCACGAGAAGAGGGGGAAGACGGCGGCCTTGGTGCCGAACACGACGAAGAACCAGGCGCCGATGCCGAGCCGAACCCCCGAGTCGAGCTCGGGGAGCCGCTCGGCCAGCAGGGCCAGGTTGACCGTGCCGGTGGCGGTGTAGACGAAGGCGGTGCCCAGCAGGAACAGGGTCGACGCCAACAGGTTCATCGCCACGTAGGTCATGCCCGACCGGATCTGCCCACGGGTGCCCTGATGGGTGAGCAGGACGTAGCTGGCCACCAGGATCAGTTCGAACGACACGAACAGGGTGAACAGGTCGCCGGTGAGCATCGACAGCGACACCCCGGAGGTCAACACGCCGAGCAGGGGCCCGACGAGCTGGGGGTCCGCGGCCCAGCGGGTGCGGCGCTGCCCGATCGAGAACAGTTCGACCAGCACGATCACGCCGAGGGCGACGGGCAGGACGAGGACGGCGAACAGGTCGGCGACGAGTTCGATGCCGAGTTCGGGGTTCCACTCGCCGACCTGGAGGCGGTGGGTGCCGTCGGCCTCGACCCGCACGAGGAGCGCGACGGCGGCGGCGAACGCAGCGAGCAGGCCGCTGAGGGTGACGGCGTCGCGGACCCGCGGCCAGGGGCGCACCAACAGCGACAGGGCGGTGGCCGCCAGCGGGGCGATGATCGGCAGCACGATCAGGAGGTTCACGGCCTCGTCCCCCCACCCTCGGCAGTGCGCTCGCCTTCGGCGGTGCTCTCGCCTCCGGCAGTGCTCTCGCCTCCGGCAGTGCTCTCGCCTTCGGCGATGCGCCGGTCTTCCAGGTCGTCCTCGACGAGGTCCTCGCCGGTCAGCAGGCGCTGCCGCACGGCGAGGGACAACAGGAACAGCGTGAGCCCGAACGAGATCACGATCGCCGTCAGGCTCAACGCCTGGGGCACCGGGTTGGCGATCTCGTCCGTGATCGAGGGATCGGACGGGGAGTAGATCGGGGCCTCGCCGGCCGGGCCGCCCGCCACCAGCAGCGCCAACACCGCAGCGTGGCCGAGCAGGGCGAAGCCGAGCACGATCCGGCTCAGCGAGCGAGACGTGATCAGGTAGATGCCGACCGACACGAGCACGCCGACGAGGAGGACGAGGGAGAAGCTCACGACGCCGTCTCCTGGAGCCGATCGAGATCGCTCATGTCGTCGCCGAGGCCGTGGAGCAGGGCGGCGATCAGGCCGACGACCACGGCGGTCACCCCGATGTCGAAGGGCAGGGCCGTGCCGCCCTTGACCGACCCGAAGATCGGCAGGTCGACCGTGGCCAGCGCCTGATCGAGCACCCCGTCGCCCCACAGCAGGGGCGAGAGCGACGAGGCGACGACGACGGCAGTGCCGAGGCCGAGCAGCGGCACTGCGGGCGGGATCGGCATGCGAGCCAACGCCCGCAGGGTGATCACCGCACCGAACACGAGCCCGGCGGCGAACCCGCCGCCCGGACGGTTGTGGCCGGCGACGAGGAGGTAGATGCCGAGCAGGACGGCGGCCGGGGTGATGAACTCGACGCCGAGGCGGACGACCGGCGACTCGGGCAGGCGGTCGGCGGCGGTCGACACCCGCGGCAGGGCGCCGGCGGGGTGGCGTTCCCCGGTGTCGGGGCGGCGGGGCAGGGGCGCCCGCGACAGCGCCAGCACGCCCAGCGAGACCGCCACGAGCACCACGACCTCGCCCACGGTGTCGAGGGCACGCACGTCGGTGAGGATCACGTTGACGATGTTCTTGCCGCCGCCGGTGTCGTAGGCCTCGCCGGCCAGTCGCCCGATCGGGGCGGTGCCCGACGGGGCGGCGCCGGCGGCGATCAGGCCCACCGTGACCGTCACCCCGCTGATCGCGGCGATGGTCACCCGCACGGCCCGCCACGTCGTGCCGACCGGCGGGAAGCGGCGGCCGAGGCGGGCCAACCCGCCGACGAAGCCGATGACGATGACGGTCTCGACGAGGAACTGGGTGAGGGCGAGGTCGGGAGCGCCGATGGCGACGAACAGGCCGGTCATGCCGGCCCCGACGGCGCCGAGGGCGAGGGCGGCGTCGAGCCGGGACCGCACCGCGCCGATCGCGAAGGCGGCCGCGGCGACCAGCACGGCCAGCGCCGCCTCGGTCCCCGAGGATGCGAACACGAGGTGGTCGGTGTCGAGCTCGGACCAGAACGGGATCGTGGCGGCCGCCGCCACCAGCGACATCGTCACCAGGTAGACGGGGAGGGAGCCGTGCTGCACGACCGAGATGGCTCGGGGCGCAGCGTCGAGGAAGCCGTCGACGGCCCGATCGAAGCCCTGGGCGCCGAGGGGGCGGGGCGGCGCAGCGACGCGCCGGGTGAGGGCGACGCCGAGGGGGACCCCGACCACGAAGGCGGCCACCGTCGACCACAGGGCCGGGGTGAGGCCGTGGTAGCGGTAGAGCTTGTAGGCGTCGGCCGCCGGGTCGAGCTGCACCGCGGCCGGGATGACGATGTCGTTGACCGCGTCGAGCACGGCGAACCCGAGCACACCGGTGGCGGCGAGCACGACCGAGGGCACGGTCATCAGTGGGCGGAGCGGCGCCACCGTGGTGGCCGGGCCCGGTTCGGCGCCGATCTCGGTGAACACGCCGAGGACGAACCGCACCGTGTAGGCGACGGTGAGGGCGGCGCCGCCGATCACCGCGGCGGCCACGAGGGCGCCGAGCGAACCGTCGAGCTTGAGGACGGCCTCGACCGCGGCCTCCTTGGCCGAGAACCCGAGCAGGGGAGGAGCGCCCGCCATCGACGCGCCGGCCGCGACCGTCACCCAGAAGGCGACCGGCATCGAGGTCCGCAGCCCCCGCAGCTCGCCGATGTCGCGGGTGCCGGTGCGGATGTCGACCTCGCCGACGACGAGGAACAGGGTGGCCTTGAACAGGGCGTGGGCGAAGAGCAGGGCGATGCCGGCGAAGGTCGCCTTGGCGGTGCCGGCGGTGAGCAGGGTGATCAGCAGGCCGAGCTGCGACACGGTGCCCCAGGCCAGGATCAGCTTGGCGTCGCGCTGGCGGAGGGCGCCGATCGCGCCCCAGAGCATCGAGCCGATGCCGAAGGCGAGGCCGACGCCTCGCCAGGTGTCGACGTCGCCGAGCGCCGGCGACACGACGGCCACCAACAGCACGCCCGCCTTCACCATCGTCGCCGAGTGGAGGTAGGCGCTCACCGGGGTGGGCGCCGCCATCGCCCCCGGCAGCCAGACGTGGAACGGCACCTGGGCCGACTTGGTG
>JBPEXC010000462.1:0-1578 GCA_052032035.1 Acidimicrobiales bacterium
CCCCGGAAACGCCGCCCACGGCCTGGGTGGTGTCGGACTGGCGAGTCACTGCCGGGTTCGCCGGCCAGCGTGCTGCGGTCTGCGCATGCAGCGAATTACTGCATGACGAGGGTGGTGAAGAGGACCCGGACGACGGTGGTGTCGTCGAACGCCTCACGCATCAACATGCCGAGCTCCTCCTTCGCCTCCCGGCGATAGTCGGGGTCGGCGAGGTCCTCGCCGGTCTGGGCGGACAGGTACTCGACGGCGATGTCCTGGGCGATCGGCTTGTCGAGTTCGAAGTCGGCGGCCGGGTAGCCCTCCTCGAGCACGACGGCCACGCCGATCCGGAGGAAGCCGGCACCGTCGCCCTGGAGGTTGAGGACCATCTCGGGGAGTTCGACGATCTCGCCCTCGACGATCTCGGGCTCGGTCGCCTCGACGATCACCACCTCGGGCGAGGGCTTGAGGACGAAGTTGTAGACCGCGGCGAGGGCGACCACGCCGCCGATGATCATCGGCAGTTTGGACTTGCCGCCGCCACCACCTTCTTCCTCCTCGGTGGCGTCGTCGTCCTTGTCCTTGCCCTTGTCCTTGTCTTTGGCCATGGTTCGTGGTTCCTCGTCGAGCGGCCGGTCGGCCGCTGGGGATCGCTGGGAGTGTCGGTCGCACCCCGCCGATCATTCGCGGCGGGGCTGGTCGGGTCGCTGCGGGTGGGTCGCTCGGGGGAGGGTCAGCCGTCGAGCTCGGCTGGGTCGTCGCCGATCGGATCGATGACGGGAACGTCGGCCACCACGCGGCCGGCCTCGTCGACGATGCCGTCGACGCGCACGACGATCTCGACCCGTCGGTTGGTGGCCCGTCCGTCCTCGGTCGAGTTGTCGCCGCGGGGCCGGGTGTCGGCTCGACCGGTGGCCGACAGCTGCGCCGGCGGGATCGAACCGAAGTCGATCATCCACTCGACGACGCTGGAGGCGCGAGCTGCGGAGAGCTCCCAGTTGGAGCTCCAGCGCGACCCGGTCGGCACGTTGTCGGTGTGACCCTCGATGTCGATCGGGTTGGTGATCACGCTGACCACGTCGGAGGCGGCGGCCAACAGGCCGAGGCTCTCCTCGCTGATGTCGGTGCTCCCGGAGCGGAACAACACCTGGCCGTCGAAGCGGATGAAGACGCCCCGCTCGTCGATGCCGACCTCGACGAACTCGGCGGCCCCGATCGAGTCGAAGCGTTGTTCGAGGAGTTCCTTCACCTCGAGCACGTTCTCCGGCGTCACCTCGCCGCCGCTCTCCTCGAGCTCCTCGATCTTCTCGCGGATCTCGACCTCGACGTCCGACGACGGCACCGCCGCCGTGCCGACCTCGGGGGTGATGCCCATGCCGTCGTTGAGGATGCTGTCGGAGTTGTCGGTCACCGGGTCGGGGATGCCGAGGGCGGCGACCACACCGACCTTGAGGTCGAAGAACTTGCCCTCGTCGACGAGGGCGAAGGCGAACATCATGATGAAGAACGCGAGCAGGAGGGTCATCGCGTCGGCGTAGGACGCGAGCCATTCCTGACTCGGGCCTTCGTCCTCTTCGATCTCCTTAGGCACTCAGGATC
>JBPEXC010000463.1:0-20114 GCA_052032035.1 Acidimicrobiales bacterium
GATGAGACGGTCGTCACACGTTTGCTACCAAGTGTGACGGTCCCGTGACAACCCGTGGGTGAATCTGCTCAAAGTCCCGATTCGCCAACAGCCTGCAACTAGGTTCGCTCCGGTTGGTGGGTGGATTCGCCGGTGGGCTACCGGCAGTGAGAGGCAGGTGGGCCGCGTGGGCGGAAACGAAAGCGGACGGCGCCAAGGTGGATGGCTGCTACCGACGCTCGATGCCATCGCCCTGACGCTGGTGTGGGGCATCGCCCTGATCGCCACCAACATCACGATCGAGGACGCTCGCTCCGACCTGCGATCGACGGTCATCCTGGTCGTCATCGTCGCCGTCACCCTGTCGGTGTTCAAGCGGAGCGGTCTCTACATCACCCGGCCCGCGCTCCCCCGCACCGAAGAGATCTCCCGGGTCCTCACCGGCATCATGAGCGGTTCCGCCGCCGGTGTCGTCTTCGTCGCCTTCACCGACTGGCGTATCGGTGCGTGGGAAGTGATCCTCGGCGTCGCCGGCGCCCTGGCCGCCGTCGTCGTGGCTCGCGGCCTGCTCCGCAACCTCGGCGAGCTGCTCAGCGGCCACCACGAACCGGCTCGGGTCGTGATCGTCGGCACCGGCATCGAAGCCCGAGAGGTGGCCGAGGTCATCAACGACCACCGCGAGAGCCGCCTCCACCTGGTCGGTGTGATCGGCCACCTCCCCGTCGCCGAGGAGAGCGGCCTCGCCGACCTGTGGATCGGTCCGACCTCGCGCCTGATCGAACTGATGCACATCCACGAGGCGACCGGCGCGATCGTCACCCCCACCGGATTCCGCAGCGAGCAGTTCCGCTCGATCACCTCGAGCCTGTTCAACGCCGGCTTCGACGTGCACCTCTCGTCAGGCGTCAGCCGCCTCAACGAGGGCCGTTACGGCGTGCGAACCCTCGCCCACGAGCCGCTGATCGTGATGGAGAGCCGCGAGATCCCGTCGTGGCAGCTCGCGGTCAAGCGGGCGATCGACGTCGTGCTCGCCTCGATCGCCCTCGTCGTGTTCTCCCCCGCGATGCTGCTCACGATGCTCGCCATCAAGCTCGAGGACCGTGGCCCCGTCTTCTTCCAGCAGCAGCGAGCCGGCCGCAACTCCAGCCGCTTCGGGATGTACAAGTTCCGCTCGATGGTGGTGAACGCCGAGGCCCTCAAGGCCGACCTGGTGGCCGACAACGAGCGCACCGGTCCCCTGTTCAAGATGACCGACGACCCGCGCATCACCCGGGTCGGCAAGGTGATCCGCGACCTGTCGATCGACGAGCTCCCCCAGCTGCTCAACGTGATCAAGGGCGACATGAGCCTGGTCGGCCCCCGCCCGGCGCTGATCGAGGAGGAGCAGGCCTTCGACGATGAGCTCCGCCGCCGCTTCAGCGTCCGTCCCGGGATCACGGGTCTGTGGCAGGCCGAGGCCCGCTCCAACGCGAGCTTCGCCGCCTACCGCCGGCTCGATCTGCACTACGTGGAGAACTGGACGATCGGACTCGACGTGCGCATCTTGCTCGCCACGGCCGAACAGATCGTCGTCGCCATCGCCATGGTCCCGGTGAAGGCCCTCCTGCGGCGCCGCCTCGGCGACGCCGAGGTGCGCAGCATCGGCTCGGATGTGATCGATCTGCGCGACGCGGCCACGGCGAAGATGGCGGCGACGGCGAAGCAGATCGCCGGCGACACCGCCCGGGTCGACGGGGGACGCGACGGGGGACGGATGACCCCCGGAGACGCCCCTGAGCTGGGCAATTCTCTCTCCACCCGTTGACGCCAGCCCCTGAACGGCAATACTTGCGGTGCGCCTCGGCGCACCCTCTCTCACGAGCGACGGAAGGAGTCGGCGGCCTCGTGTCCGACACTGCCACCGAGATGCTGCACGCCGAGGCGACCGGCGCCGCTCACTCGACGCACGAGCGTCACCTGAGTCTGGTCACCACCGGCCGCACCGGCGACGCCGTCGACGGCACTGCCCTGGCCGACAGCACTGCCCCGGCCGACAGCACTGCCCTGGCCGACAGCACTGCCCTGGACGGAGCCGTTGTGCCGAGCGGGGCCTATGCCCGCCTCGGCAAGCGGGCGGTCGACATCGTGGTCGCCGCCGGCGCCTTGGCCGTGCTCGGGCCGATCCTGGTCGCGACGATGGCATCGCTCCGCCTGACCGTCGGTCCCGGCGTCGTGCTACGTCAGCAGCGCATCGGGCGCGACGGCGAGGAGTTCTCGCTCCTCAAGCTGCGCACGATGCACCACTGCCGGCGTTCCGGCGACGAGGAGCTGGAGTGGGGCGGCGAGGACCGTCGCGAGACCCACAAGAGCGACGCCGATCCTCGCCACACCCGGCTCGGCAGGATCGTGCGCAAGTTCTCGCTCGACGAACTCCCCCAGCTGCTCAACGTGCTGCGGGGCGACATGAGCGTCGTCGGACCGCGGCCCGAGCTGGCCGACCGGGCCGACGCCGGCTTCCGGGCCCACGACCGCCACCTGGTCCGTCCCGGGCTCACCGGTCCGTTCCAGGTGTCGGAGCTCCGTAGCGTCGGCAACCTGCGTCGAGGGCTCGATCTCGACGCCGCCTACGTGCGGGACCTGTCGGCCCGCAGCGACGCCGGCTACCTGTTGCGCACCGTGCGATGCCTGGTGCGGGGCACCGGCAGCTGAACGCTGCCGGCCCGCCGTCCGCTCAGTCCCAGATCTTCCATTCGGCTTCGTCGGCCGCCCACATCTTGTTGAGGGCCGAGTACTCGCGGAAGGTGTCCATCCCCATCCAGAAGCCGTCGTGCTCCCACAGGCCGAGACGGTTGGTGCGGGACAGCTCCTGCACCGGACCCTGCTCGAAGAAGTGCTCGGGCTCGTCGGTGGGCAGCATCGACAGGAACTCGCGACGGAAGGCGAAGAAGCCCGCCGACACCCAGCCGTCGGACGGGAGCTTCTCGGCGAAGTTGGTGACCAGATCGCCGGTGCAGCCGAGCTCGCCGTAGCGGCTCGTCGGGTGCACGCCGGTGACGAGGCCCATCAGCTCGGGCCGCGACGCCAGGTGGGCCAGCTCGCCCGACAGGTTCACCGCGCCGACGCCGTCGCCGTAGGACACCATGAAGTAGTCCTCGTCGAGGAGGTGGGCGACACGCCGCAGACGCTCGCCGGTGCCCGACTCCATGCCGGTGTCGACCAGCGACACGTCCCACTCGTCCAGCGTCTCCTGGGAGTGGAACTGCGGGCCCTTGCCGGTGCCGAGGTGGAGGGTGAAGTCGTTGACGTTCTCCTCGTAGCGGAGGAAGTACTCCTTGATGTCCCAGGCCTTGTAGCCGAGGCACAGCACGAACTTCCGGAACCCGTGGGCGCCGTAGAGCTTCATGATGTGCCACACGACGGGACGACCGCCGATGTCGATCAGCGGCTTCGGGAGCTTCTCGCTCGCCTCGCGGATCCGGGTGCCCTGGCCACCACAGAGGATGACGACCGGGATGTCGGCAGCGTTGGGGGTCGGGGTGGGGGTGGTGCTCACAGGTGCTCCTTAGTCGGACGAGCGGCTTGCCTTCGCGGGCCTCTTCCGTCCACCGTTGCCGTTCGAACCGTTCGTCGAGGACGAACCGTTGTCGGTCTTGGTGACCTTGGAGGCCGGGCCCGGGACGTCGCCCGCCGGACCGGGGTTCCACGACGTGGCGTCGTAGACCGAGTCGGTCGGCCGCGTGCGGGCCGCCTCGGCTCGAGTGGGGTGGGTGAGCACCGGCAGCAGTCGTTCCCGGACGGGAGCGATCTGGCGGGCCACGATCACGAGGGCGTCGGTGCGCTGTTCCCGCTCGGGGACGGCGAGCACGACCGCGTCGACGTTGTGGCACAGCTCCACCGTGGAGGCGGCGTCCATCAGGGGGCCGCCGTCGAAGATCACCACGTTGGCTGCGGTGCTGACCGCCGACACCAGGGCCGGCACGCTCTCTCGGCGCAGGGCGACACCGTCGCCGCCGAGCCCGAGGACCCGGACATCGGGTTCGGAGGTGCGTGTGAAGATGCGGTCGGTGCCGCCGTCGGCGCCGAGCAGGGCGGGCACACCGCCGTGGGCCTCGGCGCCGAACACCTCGGTCACCCAGGGGTCGCGACGGTCGGCGTCGACGACGACCACCGAGTACTCGGCGGCGGCGAAGCGAGCGGCGAGCGCCAGCGCGGTGGTGGTCGTGCCGGCGCCGCGCTGGGAGCCGACGACGGCGATCCGCAGCGGCTGGTTGATCGAGGCCAGGGCCTCGGCCTGCACGGCGAGGTGGTCGACTGCGCCGATCAGCTCCTGGGGCAGGCGGGTGAGCGCCACCATCGGGTCCTGGCGGAGCTGACGGCTGCGGTCGAGTGTGGTCGACACCGGGACGTCGAGCACCTCCTCCACCGCCACCTCGTCGAGGATCTTGTTGGAGAACCGCGCCCACAGGAGGGCGACGGTCACGCCGAGCAGGGTGAGGGCGACGAAGACGGCGATCCGGATCAGCCCGGTGCCCTCGGCCACCGGCGCGGTCGGCAGCGTCGCTGGCTGCACGATCCGGGTGTTGATCTTGGTCTCCTCGTCCTCGAGGGCGGCCCGCAGCTGCCCGATCCGCTGGATCTCCGCGGTGAGCAAGGTGCGATCGCTGACGGCGCTCGGGATGACGATGTCGACCGGCGGCACCGAGAAGTTGGGCTCGCCGACCCGCAGGATGAACGGCTCCATCGCCGTCTGGATGGCGTCGTTGGCCGCGTCGAGCTGGGCCTCGAGCGCTTCGAGCTCGGCGTCGTAGGCGGCGATGTCGGCCGCGCGCACGGCTTCCTCGGCGGCGACGAGTCGTTCGAGGTAGGTGTCGACGATCGTCTGGGCGATCAGCTGGGCCCGGGCCGGGTCGTCGGTCTGACGGACCTGGACCACGACGATGTCGGTCTCGGGCGTCTGCTCGATCGTGGTTGCTCGCTGCACCTGCGCCGCCTGGTCGGCCGACGACAGCTTGGCCGCCACCTCCTCGGCGACGGAGCTCGAGGTGAGCTCCTCGACCTGGGACAGCACGTAGCGGTCGGCGGTGCCGGTCACCCGTGTGTCGTCGTTGGGCAGCACCTCGAGGAGGGCCACCGACTCATAGGTGTTCGAGACCCCGCCGCCGGCGAACAGCAGTGGGATCAGGCCGAGGACCGCGAACGCGGCGACGACCCACCAGCGACGCCGCAATGCGGCCGTGACGAATGACAGCTCCATCAGTGCACTCCTTCGCCGACTCCCGTCGGCTGTTCGTCACGCTTCGTGAGCACGCGCTCGACAACACCTTCGGCGATGCCGACCACCCGCCCGACGGCGATGGCTCCCCGCCGCAGGTAGTGGACGTTGCTGCGATGGGCCACGGGCTGGTTGTTGGCCGACAGTAGTCCGCTGCTGCCGTCCGGCGTGCCGTAGCGGCGCAACAGTTGGGCCATGCCCCGACCGTAGAGGTAGTGCTGGCGCAGCATGGGGCGCAGGCCCTCACGGTGGCGGTAGTGGATGACGGCGTCGGGGGCGAAGCCGAGGTCGACGCCGTTGCGGAGCAGGCTCCAGGAGAAGGCGATGTCCTCGCCCCGGATCAGGCTCACGTCGAAGCCGCCGGTGGCGGCGAAGGCGGGGGCCCGCACGGCCATGTTGGCCGACACGAGGAACGGGTGGCCGAGGAAGCTCGGGTTGTCGCCGGGGGTGGCCGGGGGCCGCCAGTCTTCCTGGCCGGGGATCGCCAGCTTCTCCTCGGCCAGGTGGCCGCCGACGGCGTCGTGGTCGTCGAGGCGGGCGAGCAGGAGCCGCAACCAGTCGGGCTCGGCGAGATCGTCGCCGTCGCAGAACGCCAACCGCTGGCCCCTCGCCGCCTGTGCGCCGACGTTGCGGGCGTGGGCGGCGCTGCGGACGTCGGACGAGTCGACGACCCGCACCTCCACGCCCCGGTCACGGACCGGGGCCGCCGCCGTCTCGAGTGCCGCACGGGCTGCCGGGTCGGCGGTGTTGAGGCTGAGCACCAGCTCCCAGGCCTCGTCGAGGTCCTGGTGGGCGAGGGCTTCGAGGGCGCCGTCGAGGTGGGGATCGATCGACCCCACGGGCATCACGACCGACACGTCGGGGACGGCGGCGGGCGACTCGGTCACGGGGATCTCCGGATCTCTCGATAGGCGAGCGGGAAGAAGGCGATGTCACGCACGAAGTAGCGGCGGAACATCCGGCGAGGCTCCTGGCAGAACCGGTGGAACCACTCCAGGCCGACCCGCTGCATCCACTCGGGCGCACGACGGCGCAGGCCCAGGTAGAGCTCGGCGGACGCCCCGAGCGAGAGGAGCAGAGGGGCCGGGCGGCCTTCGGGCCAGGCGTCGATCAGGGCGCCGGCGAGCCGGAGGTCGTTGGGGAAGCCGAGGCCGATCACGACGACCTCGCTGCCGTTCTCGTCGATGCGCTCCATGACGGCGTCGACGATCGGGTCGATCGACGGCTCCTGGTCGATCCGCGGGGGCACCACGAAGTTGGCGCCGCGGTGTTCGGGGGCGAGGCCGTCGACGATCGCCGTCGTCGCGGCGACCACCGTCACGGCGCGCCCGGTCACGGCCCACCGGGGCCAGATCTCGGCGAACAGGCTGCTGCCGGCGAGCCGGGCGGGCAGCGGACGCCGGGCGAGGCGCGAGGCCGCCACGATCGGGAACCCGTCGGGCAGGTAGGCGACCGCCCGGTCGAAGGTGGCCTGTTCGGCGGCATCGAGACCGTGGTCGCGCTGGACCAGGATGTCGACGTTGGGGGTGATGACGAGCGACGGCACGTCGCTCCAGGGCTTCCAGTCCATCAGTTCGTCGGCGAAGCTCGCCTCGTCGCGCAGGGCGACGAAGGGCAGGCCGAACAGCTCGACCCGTTCGAGGTCGGCGAAGTCGGGACCGAGTTCACGGGCGGGAGGCATGGGGCAGCCGGCGTCGTTGTGTGCGAGTGCCATCAGTTCTCCGTCGGTTGGAGCCGCCCGACCATGAACGAGGTGCCCGTGAAGCCGACATAGATCGTCCCGGCCTCGTCGGGCGCCGCCGCCATGGCCTTCACCGCCTGGTAGTTGCCGTTCGGGGCCACCGAGAGCAGTTCCCAGGTCTCGAGGCCGTCGACGCTGCGCCAGATGCCCGACCGTCCGCCGACCTCGCCGGCGGCGTAGACGATCGCCGGGGCGCCGTCGGTCTCGGGCGGCCCGACCGCCAGGGCCGTGATCGCGGCGGTGCCGGCGATGGCCCGCCACGTCGCTCCCCCGTCGAGCGACTCGTACATCGGCACGGCCGCCTCGTCGAGGGAGCCCGGGGCGAAGAGCAGATGGTCGGGATCGAAGGGCGACGCCACGAGGGTGACGGCGAACCAGCCGACGGTCCAGCCGGTCGGCAGACCCTCGCCGCCGATCCGCGTCCAGGTGTCGCCGCCGTCGTCGCTGCGGAACATGCCGAGTTCCTGGTGGTAGAGATGGAAACGGCCGGCGACGTGGGGATCGGCGACCAGCACCTTGCGGTTCAGGTAGTAGGCCTGGTGCGACCCACCGCGATAGACGCCGTTGTCGTCCTGCAGCATGTCCTCGGTGCCCGGCAGGACGATCCGCTGCCAGGTGGCGCCGCGATCGTGGGTGACGTGGAGGGCCCCGTTGAAGCTGGGCAACCACACCATCGTGTCCGCGTCGCCGGTCGCCACCGCGATGTTGCCGAAGCGCAGCTCGGTCGGGTGATCGCCGTCGTAGGACGCGAAGCGCGTCCAGGTGCGGCCACCGTCGTCCGACCAGCCGCTGTGATAGGCGAGCCCGTCGCCCTCGCAGCAGAAGCGCTGATCGCCGACCACGGCGGCGAGGAAGGTCGGGTCGTCGGCCTGCACGGCCACGTCCCACGCGGTGTTGAACCGGGGGGTCGGCCCCTGCGTGGCGTCGAGCACGTCGTCGCCGGTGTGGTGGAACAGGGCGCGATCCCAGTGGGCGGTCACCGATGCACCGCCCGGGAGGGCGACGACGTCGTTGGTCACGAGCTCCTCGATGCCGTCGGTGTCGCAGATCATCGCGAAGTCGTCGCCGGTCAGGTCGACCCGCCACACCCCGAAGCCCTCGGGCACCCAGACCCGGTCGGCCACGGCGCCGTCGAAGACGAAGGAGCCGCTGGGCAGGTAGTCGTTGGCGTAGTCGTCGAGCCAGGGGATCTCGGGGCACGACGTCGACACGTCGAGCCGGTCCCAGTCGTCGCCGCCGTTGGCGGTCCGATAGACGTGGCCGGCGATGCCGGCGTCGGCGACGAGGACGGTGTCGGGGTCGCGCGGATCGACCTCGACCACCTCCCAACGACGCCCGTTCTGCGGTTCGTGGATCGTGATCACGTCCCCTAGGACGCTGCGGATGGCCCCCGGGTCGCGCTCCGCAACCCAAAGTTTGCCATCCGCGCCGAGCGAGGCGTCCATCGGCAGCCCCTCGGTGGTCCAGAGCCGGGTCCAGGAGGCGCCGTCATCGCCGCTGTGCCACACCCCGTCACCGGCCACACCGGCGTAGACGGTGGTGCCGTCGGGGGCGGCGACCACCCACATCACACCGGCGGCGGTGCCCTCGCTGACCCCGACCGGCACGGCGCTCACCTGGGTGAACGTGGCCCCGCCGTCCTCGGAGCGCCAGAGGCCCTCGGTGCGGGTACCGAACCAGAGCTCGTCGGGATCGGTCGGGTCGACGGCGAGGCGTTCGCCGCCCATGCGCCACTCGGCGTTGCCGTCGATCACGAACCGTTGCTCTCCGCTCGACCAGGTCTCGCCGCGATCGGCGCTGATCAGGACCCGGCCCTCGGCGTCGCCCAACGAGTTGCCGGCGGCGATGTAGAGGCGGTCGGGGTCGCTCGGGGCGACGACGGCCGAGGCGACCTGCCAATCGCCGAGCTGCGGGTCGTCGACCCGGTCGTGGTGCAGGAGCTGGGTCCACGCCTCGCCGTCGCGCCGGTACAGGCCACCGACGTCGGTGCGCATCAGCAGGGTCTCGCCCGTCGGATCGGTGTCACCACCGGTGACGAAGCCGCCGGCGCCCATCTCGAGCGACGACCAGGTCATGCGATCGGCGACGTCCACCGGGTCGCTGTCGAGCGGGGGCGCGGTGACGAAGGTGTCGTCGTCGAGCACCGTGGGGGTCGGCACGGTCGACGGCCGCTCGCCGGTGGCGTCACCGCCGGTGCAGGCGGCCGCCGCCAGGCCGATCGCCGCAAGGGTTGCCGCCCTGCGCCTCATCCGCAGACCTGCGGCCGGACGGGGCCGTCGATGTCGCCGCGGAAGAGCCCGACCAGGCGCCGGGCCTCGGTGAGCGAGTCGAAGTCGGCGCGGACCCGGGCCGACGCAGCGTCGCCGAGGCGGCGGCGCAGGTCGGGGTCGTCGGCCAGGCGGGCCACGGCGGCGGCCAGGGCACCGGCGTCGCCCGGCGGCACGACCAGACCGGTCTCGCCGTCGACGACGAGCTCGGTGACCCCGCCGACGTTGGTGGCGATGACGGGCAGACCCGCAGCGCCGGGCTCCATCAGGGTGACCGGCACGCCCTCGGCGAAGCTCGGCAGGACGAAGACGTCGGTCTCGGCCAGTTGGGCCGCCACCTCGCTCTGGGAGCGGAAGCCGAGGAACTCGACCCGATCGCCGAGCCCGAGCCGGGTGGTCTGCGCCTCCCAGCGGGCTCGGTCGGGGCCGTCGCCGACCACGCTGAGGGTGATGTCGTCTCGATCGAGCGAGGCGAGGGCGTCGAGGAGCACGCCGAGGCCCTTCACGTTCGCGAGCCGTGCCACGAAGGTGAGGCGGACCGGACCGCCGTCGGCCCGCTCGACCCGCTCGTAGCGGTCGGGGTCGACCCCGCAGTGGACGATCTTCAGCTTCGGTGCGGCTTCGGGCGAGCTGAGCAGCTCGGCCTGGCTGCGGCAGAACCACGAGATGCACGACACGAAGGCGGCGTTGGCGATCTTGGCGTCGAGGCGCCAGACGTTGGCGTCGAAGAACACGCCCGGGCCGTGCAGTGTGAAGCTGTAGGGGATCTCCGCCAGCTCGGCGGCGAGCATGGCGACCGAGGTGGCGACGTCGCCGAAGTGGGCATGGAGGTGCCCGACGCCGTCGGCGACGAGTCGCTCGGCCAGGAGGGCGGCCTCGGCGAAGTAGAAGCCCTGATAGAGGTGGCCCTTCGTGCCGGCGCGGGCGGTCGAACGAGCGAGGGCGGCCGCTCGCCGCCACGCTGCGGGCGAGCGCTTGCACGCCGCCGCCTGGGCGGCTGCCACCGCGCCGGGTCCCGCCGGCAGCAGGTAGCCCGTGCCGTCGCGCTCGGTTCGCTGCTCGTCGCCGACCATGTGCTCGTCGCCCGGTCGACGGGCCGCGTAGGTACGGACGTCGACCCCGAGGCGGCGGAGTGCCGCCACCTCGCGTTGGATGAAGGTGTCGGTGGCCCGGGGGTACTCCATCGTGAAGTAGCCGACCACCGGCGTCGGGGCGTGGCTCACGCCGGCGCTCCGATCGGTCGGGGCGTCTCGCCCCGCTCGGCGGCCACCGAACGGTCGATGGCCTCGTCGAGATCGAACCGGGGCCGCCAGCCCAGCAGGCGCTTCGCCTTGTCGTTGGAGTAGCGGAACGGCTTGAAGCGGGCGTCGACCTGATCCGGCAGGGCGAGGCTCGGGAGCTTCGCCCTGCCGTCGAAGAACTGTCGGTTGACCGCCGCCATCGTGGCGGCGGCGGCCCGCATCACCGGGAAGGGCACCGGCACCGCCGACGGCGTGGCGGTGCGGCCATCGAGCTTGGCGGCGTAATCGCGCTGGGTCGGGAGGTCGTCGTCGACGATGTTGATGATCTCGCCGTCGACCCGCGCCGCCGTCGACGGATCGATGAGGGTCTCGGCCGCCAACACGATCGCCTCGGCGGTGTTCTCGACATAGGTGATCGGGGGCCGGCCCTTGAAGCCGATCTTGAGTTCGACCGGGCCGAACTCGCCGCCGAGGAGGGCGTGCCAGAGCTGGTCGGGCCCATAGATCATGCCGGGCCGCAGCATCACCATCGAGTGGCCGTCGGCCTCGGCGAAGCGCCAGTAGAGCTCGTCCTGGTAGAGCTTGGTCTCGGCGTACTCGTCGCGACCGACCGGGTCGTCGATGACCGGGAACGACTCGTCGAGCAGGGTCTTGGCCGGTCGGGCGCCGAAGTCGTAGACGCTGAACGTGCTGATCGCGACCAGGCGGGCGACCCCTGCCTCGGTGGCGGCCTGCAGCAGGTTCTCCGTGCCGATGACGGTGCCGGCGAACCGCGAGAAGAAGTCGCCGCCCTTCACCGCTGCGAGGTGGATGACGGCGTCACAGCCGCGCAGCCCCTCGACGAGGGGAGCCGAGCGCGACAGGTCGGCTCGCACCAGCTCGAGGTTGCCGCTGGCCTCGGCGGGAGCGAGGGCGGCCGCCGACGACGACGGCCGCACCAGGGCCCGGACCGAGTGGCCACGGGCGGCGAGCTGGTTGACGACATGGGCCCCGACGAAACCGGTGGCGCCGGTGACGAACACGGTGCGGGGGGTGGGGGTCGGATCGGTCATCGGTCGCTCCCGTCGGCGTCGGCCAACACGTCGTCGATCACCTTCGCGGCGGCCAGGATGTCGGCCTCGGTGACCGGGGGCTCCGCCCCGTCGGCCAGGGCTGCGTAGGTGAGGTCGAGGCCCCGGGCGAGCCCGTGGTAGGGGGTGTGCTGCAGCAGCTTGGAGCCGAAGTTGCGCATGCCCGACGACGTGAGCGACACGCCGTTGAGCAGGTGGTTGACGATCGGGGTGAGCTGGCTGCCACCGGGACGGTCCTTGATCACCTGCAGGTAGGGGTGGAACAGGTCGGTCTCGGCCGAGCCGTCGGAACCCCGCACGGTGAGGGCGAACCGATCCGGGTGGGTGTAGGGCGAGAACCGCAGCCGACCGTGGACCGGCACGCCGTCGGCGCCCGGCGCCGACACGAGCACCGCGTCGAGGTCGTCGTAGCGGAACAGGTCGCCGCCCCCGTGGTTCGACACGAGGGCTCGCACCTGCTCGAACCCGTCGACGCCGGCGAGGTGCAGCAACAGGTAGGCCATGTGGGTGAGGAAGTCGTGGAGGACGCCCGCCGGCATGGCGTGGATCGGGTGGGGTGAGTTCTCGTCGGCGAAGCGCCCCGCCGGGTCGCGGATCGGCAGGGCCAACCGGACGTCGACCTCTCGCACGACGCCGAGCTCGCCGGCGTCGATCAGGTCGCGCAGGGCGATCACCTCGTCGTTGAACCGGTAGTTGTGGTTCTCGACGAGCCGTCGGCCGGCGGCCCGGGCCTCGACGAGCAGCTTCTCGGTCTGGGCGACGTCGTCGGCCATCGGCTTCTCGCACACCACGTGGGCACCGGCGGCCAGCGCCGCCCGCACCATCGGGGCGTGAACGTGGGGCGGGGTGAGGACGTGCACCACATCGGGACGCTCGGCGTCGAGCATGTCCTCGATCGAGGTGTAGGGCCTGCCTCCGCCGAACCGCCGGGTGGCGATCTCCGCCGACACCGGCGACAGATCGACCACCCCGACCAGCTCGGCCCGGGGCGAGTCGCGCAGGAACGCGAGGTGTTGGAGGGAGATCGCGCCGGCACCGACGACGGCGGCGCGCAGTGGTCGATGGTCGCGGTTCGCGTTCATGGTCACTTCGCCTCTCCGGCAGCGACCGCCGCCGCCTTCGCCGGACCGTAGGCGTATTCACGCCCGGGCTCGCGCCACGACTTCTTGCGGTTCTGCCGCTCGTGGCCGTTCATCCGCTGCTTCATCGGGGTGTGCAGCGCCGCCACGCCGATCTTGCGAGTGGCGAGCTCGGCGACGGCGACCCAGCCGTGCGAGGTCAGCTTGTGCTTCCACTTCTTCAGGCGGACGCCCATCTTCATCTTCTGGAGATCACGGGGCGAGGGCTCGACCGGGTCGAGTCCGCTCGGCTCGTAGCCCTTGGTGGTGAGCCAGTCACCGACCCGGCCCTCGACCATCGCCAGCTCGGTGTCGTCGATCAGCGAGCGCCACTCGGTGGCCTTGCCCGGGATCGGTTCGTCGTAGTCGGTCTCCGCCGCATACGACAGCATCTCGTCGGTGTACTCGACCCCGAGGAACTCGCAGACCCGCCCGAGCGTGGCCACGTGGTCGGTCACCAGGTCCTCGAAGTGGATCTCCATGCGTCGGTCGGCCGGCACCTTCTCGGCGAGGGCCGACCACTCCCCCATCAGGTCGACCCAGCGGTGGACGCCGAAGAACGGATGGCCGCTCCACTCGAACGGGGCCGTCGACAGGGCGACGGCCCGGGGGTCGCGCACCAGGTGCACGAAGCGGGCGTCGGGCCACAGCGACAGCGCGGCGTCGAGGCCGGTGTGGACGAGCACGGCGACCTTCTCCTTGCCGGCCGCCTCCATCCGCTGCCGCAGGAAGTCGTGGGCGACCTCGTCGAACGACATCGACCGGTCGACGGTGAACCCGGAGGTGGAGTAGACCGTCTCGGTCTGCAGCCACTCGGCGTAGTCGTCCACCGCCGGTCGGCTGCCATCGGCCCCGACGGCACCGATCACGTAGTCGAGCCCCTCGATCGCCGTCACCTCCGGATGGGAGTCGACGAGCAGCCGGAACAGGGTGGTCCCGGATCGTTCGGCGCCGACGAGGAACGTCGGAGTGGTGGTCATGGGAAACCTCGACTGGTGGGTCATGCGGACTGGCGGGAGCGGCTGCGGGAGCCGTGGGCGACCCTCGCCCGAAATGATGGCGCTGCCATCAAGCATTCGGGTCTCGGGCCGACGGTGAGGAAGTGAGCAATTGCACTCCCCAAAACCATCGGACGTTCGGCGCCGATCTGAACCGTTACGCTTCGCATCTGCGGAGCGAGCACGGGTCAGCGGCCGACCGTGTCGCCGACGGGTGTGCCGTGCGCCACAGCGAGTCGCCGCGACGCCGGAAGGCGGCCCTCGGGCGATGATCCCGACGACGGTTGCGATGTGGAGGTCAGCACGATGACGAACTCGGGGCTCGGTGCTCGCCTCGGCCGGCTCGGCCGCTATCGGGAGATGGCGAGCGATGTGATGTGGAGCGGCGCTTCCGACCTGCTCATCATGATGGCGCAGCTGTCGTCGTTCATCCTGCTCGGCCGGAATCTCCCCCTCGACCGGTACGGCGGCTACGTCGGCCTCTACGGCATCATCGGCCCGATCGGCGCGCTGAGCTGGGCCGGGCTGCAGCTGCTGGTGATGCAGCAGATCCTGCGCGAGGAGCGCGATCGGGCGGCGGTCAGCCGGGCCACCCTCACCCTCCTGCTCGGGCAGGGCCTCCTCGCCCTCGTCGCCACCCTCGCGATCGCCCAGGTGACGATCGGGCAGCTGTCGGTCCTCGCGATCCTGCTGTTCGGCGTCGTCGATCTCCTCTTCGCTCCCCTCGTGATGACCACCGCCGCCTTCCGACAGGCGCTGGTGAGCTTCCCGTCCGGCGCCAAGCTCCGGATCGCGCTCGTCGGCCTGCGGGCGTCGGTCCTCGCCGCCCTCTGGGTCGCCGGTCAGCTCACCCTCGTCAACCTCAGCGCGGCGTGGACCGTCGTGCTCGGCGGCTTCGCCGCCTACTGCCTGCTGAAGGAGTGGCCGGCCCTCGGCCTCACCCCCCGGCTTGCCCGCCCCGGCCGTCCCGAACTGATCACCAACGTCGAGCTCTCGTTCCCGATGGCGTCGTCCAACCTGCAGAAGGACGGCGACAAGGCCGTCCTCAACTACTTCGGCTACAGCGCCGACGCCGGTATCTACGGGGCCGCCTTCCGCATCGTGTGGATGGCCCAGATGCCGATCCAGACGCTCAACAACGCACTGTTCCACCGCTTCCTGTCGCACGACGACCGCGTGAAGGGCCTGCACGTGCAGCGGGCCACCCGGTTCACCGTGGTGAGCCTCGCCGTGTCGGTCGCCGTCGGCGCCGCCCTGTGGGTCGTCGCTCCCCTGCTCCCCCTCGTGATGGGCGACAAGTTCGACGAGTCGGTCGAGATCGTGCGCCTGCTCGTCTGGTTCCTCCCCCTGACGGCGGTGAGCCGGGCGCCGCTGAACGGCCTCCTCGGGCTCAAGGCCAACACCGAGCGGGCCGCGATCCTGATCGGCTCGGCCGCCTTCGCCCTCGTGCTCTACGTCTCACTGATCCCGGATCGCTCCTGGGAGGGTGCGATCATCGGCACCCTGCTCGCCGAGGCGATGCTCGGTCTGTCCGGCTGGTGGGTGCTCCTGCGCAAGCAGCGCATCGAGGACGAACGAGCCGAGCAACGGCGACGCATGGCCCCCGACGGCACCGACGAAGCCGTCGCCACCGGCGCGGTGCCCGGCCGCCCCACCGATACCGCGACACGATCGGAGGGACCCTCATGACGCGGCATCTGCTCACCTCGACCACCTTCGACTTCGACGCCTTCCGCCGACGCAAGGCCGACGGGCTCGGCCCCGAACACGTCGCCGAGCGACTGGCCGACGAACTCGGCGCCGAGATCTGCCAGCCGGGCGACGTCGAGCCGACCCTGATCGACCGCCTCGCCGGCCGCCTGTTCGCAGCGCCCGAGACGTGGGCGGTCGCCCGCTCGCTGTCGGCCCGCCTCGACGAGGGCGACCTGGTGTACGCCACCGGTCACGACGTCGGGCTCGCGCTGGCGGCCTGGAACGTGGTGCGCCGCAACGGCGCCCTCGCCGCCGTCTACTACGTGGCGCCCGATCGCCCCAGGGAACGCCTGCTCACCGGGCTGCTCACGCGGCTCGGGGCCCGGATGCTCGCCGTGTCGGGGACCGACGTGAAGGTCGGGTTCCTCGAGCGACGCTTCGGCGACCGCCTCTTCGACGTCGTCCTCGCCGACGAGCAGACCGACGTGGAGTTCTTCTCCCCCGCCACCGAGACGGCGCCCGGCGCCCAGGACGGCCCCCTGGTGGCCAGCGCCGGCCTCGAGCAGCGCGACTACCGGACCCTCGCCGCCGCGCTCGAGGGCACCGGCGCCGAGGCCAAGGTGTGTGCGGTCTCGCCCAACTTCTCCGACCGCACCCCGGTGACCATGCCCGACCCGGTCCCCGACACGATGAGCTTCGGCCACCTCGAGTTCGACGAGCTCCGCGACCTCTACCAGCAGGCCGACGTCACGGTGATCCCACTCCTCGACAACGACTACTCGGCCGGACTGACCGTGCTGATGGAAGCGAGCGCGTGTGGGGCGCCGGTGATCATGACCCGGACCCCCGGGCTCGCCGAACGCTTCGTCGACGACGACCTCGTGGTCGGGGTCCCGCCCGGCGACGTCGAGGCCCTGCGCTCGGCCATCACCGACGTGCTCGCCGACCCCGACGCGGCGCGCCGACGAGCCGAGCGGGCCCGGGACCGCATCCTGGAACGCCACACCAGCGCTCGCTACGTTCGTGACCTGATCGATGCCCTCGAGCGATTCGAGAAGGAGTTCACCCCGTGACGGCGATCTCGCCCGAAGCACGCCGACGCCGGGAGTTCACCACCCTCGCCCAGCGTGACGAGGCGGGTGTGATCGCCCGCACCGCGGCGAGCCTCTACCTGAGCGTCGCGGTCGTCCTGATCGCCAACGCCGCGCCCCTCGAACCCCGCTGGTGGGCGCTGATGCTGCCGATCGGTCTCGGCCCCTTCGTCCTGCTCCCCCGCGAGCAGCTGACCAAGATGATCATCGACGTGCCGGTGCTGCTGATCTGTGCCCTCATGGCGCTGTCGATCTCCTGGAGCCTGGCCCCGGAGCAGGCGATGTTCGAGTTCCGACGCGACGTGACCCTGATGATCACGGTCACGCTGCTGGCCGGGGCGTTCGACCGCGACCTGGTGGTCAAGGCGCTGCTCCGCGGCCTCTACGCCGGGATCGTGATCACGGTCGTCGCGCTGATCGTGTCGCCGGAGACCCGCAGCCACCTGCCGAGCGACGCCACGCTCTACTCCGCCGAGTACCCCGGCTGGCACGGCCTGTTCATCCACAAGAACTCGATGTCGCCCTTCCTGGTGTTCGCCGCCACGACCACCGCGCTGTTCGAACGCAACCGGTGGGTCCGCGGCGCGATGCTGCCGGTCATCCTCGTGTTGTTGGTCGGCTCGCAGTCGGCGACCGGCATGCTCGGGGTGATGGTGGCGGGTGCCCTCTTCCTCTGGTTCCGGATCTACCACCGCACCGAGGGCCGTTCGAGCTCGGCGTTCGTCGTGGCGTCGGCCGCCGTGACGGTGATCGCCGTCATGGGCGCCGTGGCGTCGGTCGGCGTGATCACCGCCGCCTACGGCAAGGACCTCACCTTCAGCGGCCGCACCGACATCTGGGCCGCCGCGCTCAACGCCTCGGCCGATGCCCCGTGGCTCGGCTACGGCCAGGGCGGCGTGTTCTGGGAGGCCAACACGGTCACCCGCGACATCTGGGCCGACATCGGGTTCACGGTGCCCCACGTCCACAGCGGCATCCTCGACGTGCTCCTCACCCTCGGCCTCGTCGGCGTCGTGCTCTACGTGGTCAAGTTCGTGTCGACGATCTCGCTCGGCGGTCGACTGGTGTCGGCGCATCCCCGGGTCGGCGAGTGGATCCTGTCGGTCACCGCCGCCCAGCTCATCATGGGCCTGTCGGAGACGGTGTTCACCGGTGACTGGCTGGTCTACGTGGCGATCATGCGGGCCGTCGGGTTCCGGCTCGAGCACCAGGACCGACGCGATCGCCTCGCCCGCCACCACGCACGCGAGAACGAGCTCGTCATCCCGCGCTGAGCGGCCCGATCGACGGGGTCAGCCGACCTCGTCGAGCACGGTGACCAGATTGGCGGCAGCGGCCTCGTCGCTGCAGTTCGCCGTGCCCCACGCCGCAGCGCCACGGTCGAGCGTGGCCCGCAGGTCGGCGTCGTTCCAGAGCGCCTCGATGGCGTCGGCCATGCCGACCACGTCGCCGGGCTCGGCCTGGAGGCCGGTCACCCCCGGCTCGACGTAGTCCTCCAGACCGCTCCGTCGGGTGATCACGAGTCCGCGCCCGTGCCGGTAGGTCTCGGCGACGGTGATGATGCCTGCGGTGAGACCCTCGGTCGTCAGCGGGATCACGTTGACACGGGCCTGGCGCATCAGACGATGGATGTCGGGCCGGGTGAGGTGGTTGAGGATCTCCACACCGTCGGGCACCGGGATCCCCTCGAGGATGCGGTCGCCGGCGACGATCTTGGCCGGCAGGCCGAGCTTCTCGACCGCCTCGAACATGGTCCGGTAGTCGCGGAACCCGGAGCCGGTGGCGAACACGAACGGCTCGTCGACCGCCTCGGCGTCGGTGGCGACATCGCCGCCGTACTGCACCGGCACGAAGCGGAACCGGTCGGTCGGGAGGTCGAGCGCGGCCGCGTAGGCCTCGATCTCGACACTCGAGTGGACGACGAAACGATCGACTGCGCCGAGGGCCGTGCGGGCCAGCGAACGCTGCGAGCCATCACCGATGTTGGTGTTGAAGAACCACGCGACGATGGGCACGTCGAGACGACGGGCACGCTTCTGGAGTCCGGCGGCGGCCGGCAGCTGGGGGAAGACGGTGACGACACCGCCCGACGAACTCGCAGCGCGAGCCAGGGCACGGCGGGCCGTGGCGTGGAACTGCAGCCATTCGGCCGGGCCGGTCCTCGCAACCTTCTTGCCGTGCCACGACGTCTCGGAGCGTCGCTGCGCGATCTTCTCGAAGCGGTGTCGGTCCTCGGTGACGAAGTCGCAGATCCAACGGTCGTCGGGCGACACGATGAACGGCGCGACCACGGACCACGACCTGGTCGGCGCCGGCGTCGGCCGTAGATGATCGGCGCGCTCGGGTCCTGCTGGCGCGGCCACGTCGTGGCCAGGTACCTCGTGCATCATGATGGTGTGTCCCTCCGACGGGGTTCCGACGCCGCCGTCCCCCACAGCATCGGCACGACGGCGGCCCGACCTGAGCGGATTCCGTGCGCCGCCGGACACTCAGCGGTGCGGCAACTTCACCCCTGCGGCGCCGAGCAGCATGCCGACGCTCTGGGTCGCCAGCGCGACGGCGTAGTGCACCTGGGGCGCCTCTCGATCGGCGAGTCGGCGGACCGGTCGAGCCAGCGCGAGGGCGCCGCGTTTCACGGCGCGAGCGACGACCCGACCGCGCGACGCCCGCCCACTCGAGGTGTTGGTGATGTAGTCGGTGTTGCCGATCCACAGCGACCGGTAGAGGTGGTACCCGTAGGTCTGCCGCTCCCCCACGAACGGTTCGGTCACCGCCACCCGCCGCGAGTAGACCGACACCAGGCCGTGGTCGACGGCCCGGCGGAAGAACACCATGTCCTCACCGCCGAGGGTGCCCAACTCGGGTTCGAAGCGGACGTCGGAGTGGTCGCGCAGGAACGACGCCCGCAGCATCGAGTTGCCGGTCGAGCCCTCGCCGATCACGGCCAGTTCGTCGTGGCTGAACAGTCCGACCTCGCCGAAGGGCTGGGTCCGGAGCCAGCGGGGCGAGTCGTCGGGGAAGGTGAGGTAGGCGGGTCCGGTCACGCAGTCGGCGTCGGTCTCGCGCTGCACGGCGACGAGTTCGGCGAACCAGGTGGGCGGCACCTCGATGTCGTCGTCGGTCATCGCCACCCAGTCGCCGATGTCCTTGGCCGCCTCGACCCCCATGTTGCGGGCGGCCGAGATGTTCTGGGCACCGCAATGGCGGTAGTGGAGCCCGAGGGGGAAGTCGTGCTCGAACGTGGACGTCACCTCCTCGGCTCGGCCGTCGGGGTTGTCGTCGATCACGACGACGCCGACCTGGGCCACGTCCGCTGCGTGGCGGGACGCGGCGAGCACCGTGCCGAGCATCGTGGTGAGCTTGTCGTTGCGCTTGTGGGTGCACACGTACAGGCAGATGCGGTGCACGCCCTCGGAGGTGTCGGTCGTCATCCCTTCTCCATCGGACGTGACGAGGCGATCTGGAGGGCGCCCCTCAGAGAACGACCGCCTCCTCCCCGAGCAGCACCCGGAGCTCGGGGATCAGGCCGTTGGAGGTGTCGACGCAGAACTCGTCGGACAGCTTCACCGCCTGGGTGTCGTTGAGGTGGATGTAGACCGCCGACTCGCCGTGATGGCCGCTGAGCACGTACTTCAGGTCGCGGATCATCGCCTCCGACAGCTGCTC
>JBPEXC010000464.1:0-5747 GCA_052032035.1 Acidimicrobiales bacterium
CAGCGCCTCCGGCTGCGGCCGCGACCGCGACCCCGGCTGCGACCGCGACCCCGGCTGCGGCCGCGACCCCGGCTGCGGCTGCGCCCGTGTCGGAGGCCGATCGCCACTCGTCGGTGTTCGCCGTCGGCGACGACGCCGTCGAGGTGGCGCCGTCCCCGATCGTCGAGGCGCCGGCCTCGACCGTCGCCGCACCCGAACCCCCGTCGCTCCCGCGTCGTCCCCCGTCGCTGTTCAGTGCCGCCGACCGTGGAGAGCGGCCGGACCTCCCACCCCGCCTGCGTCGTTCGCCCGCCGCCGACGACGAGCCTGTCCTCGACCTCGACCGGCTCGAGGCCCCGGTGGGTCCGGCAGCGGCCGCCACCGAGGCGGCCGTCCCGGCGGAGGCGACGACCCTCTTCGATCGTGCCCGGGACGGGGCACCGTCGTCGATCGGTTCGACGCCGTCCCAGGTCCCGACCGGCCCGCCGACCGCGCCGCGCGACCCGTCGGTCACCCGCGACCCGTCGCTGCCCCGGATCACCCTCGCTGCAGCCGACGCGCTCGATGCGGCGGATGCGGGATCCGTCAGCGCCGTTCCTGCTGTCGCGGTTCCCGACGACGCAGCGCGATCCTCCCGGACGGTCGACCTCGTCGATGCGCGAGCCGGCTCGGATCGGCGGCGGGCACCGCTGTGGCTGGGGGTGGCGATCGCCGCCGTCGGACTCTTCGTCGGCGGTGTCGTGGTCGGTCGACTGGTCGACGCCGCCGGCGACGACAGCGTCACCGTCGCGGCGCCGGTGAGCGACGATCCCGAGGTCGCCGGCACGACCGAGACCGCAGCCTCCGAGACCGCAGCGTCCGAGACCGCAGCCTCCGACACGGCTGCCGACGCCGAACTCGCCGATCTCGCCGCTGATCGTGACGCCCTCGAGGCGGAGTTGGCCCGGGTCGAGGCCGCCGCCGACGAGGCGATCGCCAACGAGGCCGAGCTGCAGGCTGCGCTGGAGGAGCTGCAGGCCGACCTGGCCAACAGCGAGTCGCACAACGAGATCCTGCTCACCTGGTTCACCAGCGACGTCCGAGCTCGCTCGGCGGCTGCGTGGGACGCCGAGGTGGCCCGTGCGTGCGCCGCGCTGTCGGGTCAGGGGGCGACCGAGGCCACCGCCGCCGACGTGGTCTACGGCAATTGGCAGGAGCTGATGGGCACCGAGGCCGACCTGGTCGACGCCGTGACGGCGTGCCTCGCCGGCTGAGCGACCCGGCGGCGATCGAAGCTCCACCCACGGCGGTCGGTCCGATCGGCCCATTCGGCGAGCGAAGCGACGCTGCGACACTGGCCGGGTGCAACTGTTGACCGTGCTCGGCTGTCTGGCCTTCGTGTGGTTCCTCGTCGTCGAGGCCCGCCACGAACAGCGTGCCGTTCGCGCCCAGCGCGAGGAGCTGGCCGACGCCGACCGGCGTCGACGGGTGGCGGCTCGCGCGTTCTTCGGCACCGACTGAGGCGGGCCCACCGGGCCTGAGTAGTCTCCGCGCATGAGCGCTCGTCTGGTCACGGTCACGCTGAATCCCGCTCTCGACGTCTCGACGTCGGTCGAGGCGATGGTGCCGAGCCACAAGCTTCGGGCTGCCGACCCGGCGATCGAACCCGGCGGTGGTGGCATCAACGTGTCGCGGATGGCGGCCCGCCTGGGCGCCGACGCCGACACGGTCGTGGTCCTCGGCGGGAGCACCGGTACCCGGCTCGAGCAGCTGGCCGAAGCGGAGGGCCTCCACCTCCGGGTCGTGCCGGCCGAGGGCGAGACACGGCAGTCGATCGCCGTGTTCGACCGCTCGACCGAGCAGCTCTACCGGGTGGTGCTGCCCGGCTCGCCCCTCACGCCGCCGGTGATCGAACGCTGCGCTGCGGCCGTCGCTGCGGCGGTGGCGCCCCACGGGGCCACGGTGGCTCGGGCCGCCGTGGCACCGGCGTCGGCGGTCGTGGTGTCGGGGAGCCTGCCGACCGGCTCGCCCGAGAACTCGCTGGCGGCGATGATCGAGGCCGGTGGCGACGTGCCGGTGATCGTCGACACCTCGGGCGAGGCGCTCCGGTTCGCGCTCGACGCCGGCGTGTCGTTGATCAAGCCGAGCGCCAGGGAGCTCGGCCGGATGGCCGGGCGCGAGCTCCCGACCGAGGCCGACGTGCTCGACGCCGCCCTCGAGCTGCTGGCGGGCTCGCCGACCGAGGCGCTCGCCGTGTCGATCGGCGCCGGCGGGGCCTTCCTGGTGCGGCACGACACCCCGCCCGTCCGGTTCCGGGCGCCGGCGGTCAAGGTGGCGAGTGCGGTCGGTGCCGGCGACTCGATGGTGGCCGCCATCGCCGTGGCCCTCGCCGCGGGCCACGACCTGGTCGAGGCGATGCGGCGGGGCGTCGCGACGGGCACGGCCGCCGTGCTCACCGCGGGATCGGCCCTCGCCGACCCCGCCCAGATCGATCGTCTCTACGACCTCGTCGTCGTCGAGGAGTGAACCGACCGCGACCCCGACCGTCGATCACGACAGGGGGATGCGCCACACGGCCAGGGTGCCGCCCTCGTCGCGTGGGCCGAGCTCGAGGCTGCCGCCGAGGTTCTCGGCCCGCCGCATCAGGTTGCGCAGGCCGAGCCCGCCAGTGGCCGGTCGGTCGTCGCTGAGGCCGACGCCGTCGTCGGTGACCGTGACGGTGAGCTCGCCGCCGACCTCGATCGTCAGCGCCGCCCTCGACGCGCCGGCGTGGCGGACCACGTTGGACAGCAGCTCGTTCACGACCGCCAGCAGCTGCTCGGCAACGGGGTCGGGCACATCGGACAGGGGGCCGACGACGTCGAACTCGATCGTGGTCGAGCCGGTGGCCCGGTGCCGTTCGACGAGTCGCTGGAGCTCGCCGCCGGTCGAGAGGTCGGGGTTGGTCAGCTGGAAGATCGACTCCCGGATCACGTCGATCGTCTCGTCGAGGTCGGCGATGGTGGCTCGGGCCCGATCGTGGAGGAGGTCGGGGGCGCCGAGGGCGGCCTGGAGTCGCATGCCGCCGGCGAAGAGCCGCTGGATCACGTGATCGTGGAGGTCGCGAGCGATGCGCTCGCGGTCCTCGGCGAGCGACCTCGAGCGGCGGTCGGCCCTGGCCTGCCCGAGGCGCCGGATCGTGGCCACCTCCGACGCCAGGGCGGCGGCGATCGCCAGGTCGTCGTCCTCGAACGACGGGTCGAGGGGCCCGCGACCGACCGACAGGATCCCCTCGGGGCCGGAGGGTCCGGTGACCGGCACGAGGAGGAGCGGGCCCGCGCCGGCTTCCGAACGATCGGTGCCGACGAGCCACGGGATCGGGGACGTGCCGTTGCCGGCCAGGTCGGTGAACACCGCCTCACCCTGCTGGAGCACGGAGTCGAACTTCGTGCCGGGCTCGACGTCGACCAGGGGTTGGCCGGGCCCGGCGATCCCGACCACGGCGTCGACCGCGAGTTGGCTCCCGCCGACGACGTGGGACAACGATGCATGACGGGCGTCGAGGAGCTCGACGGCGTCGGCGACGGTGCGTTCGGCCAGCGCCTCGATCGGCAGCTCCTCGAGGGCAGCCATGCGCAGCTCGCCGAGCACGCGCCGGAGGCGGGCGTCGCGAGTGCGGCGGCGGGCTGCCTCGACCCGGCGGGTGACGTCACGCACCAGGGCGACCACCACCCGGTCGCCACCGGCCTGGAGGAGGGGGTACTGGAAGACGATCTCGACGGGTACGTCGTGGCCGTCGCTGCGGGTGAGGTGGGTCTCGATCGAGATCGACCGCAGCTCGTCGTCGACCAGGGGTGCGAGCAGCTCTCGGAACTGGGCCTCGGAGTAGCTGGCGTCGAGGTGGAGCGGCGACATGTCGTCGCAGAGCTCGGCGGTCTCGTAGCCGACCTGGGTGGCGCCGCCCTGGTTGACGTAGGTGAAGCGCAGCGACTTCGGGTCGAACATGAACACCCCGTCCTCGACGGCGTCGAGCGAGCGACGCACGAGGTCGTGGTGGGCTTCGGCCTTGACCCGAGCCGAGATGTCGCGCACGACGCTCATCACGGTCAGGCGCCCGTCGAGTTCGACCGGGCTGAGGGCCACTTCGACCGGCACCAGGCTGCCGTCGGAACGACGAGCCTCGAGCCGGGCGCTCGGGTCGCCCATCTGGCGGACCTGGGGAGCCGCCCGATAGCGGGTGCGGTGGGCTCGGTGTCGGGTGGCGATGTCGGTCGGGATCAGGATCTCGACCGGCTGGCCGACCAGCTCGTCGGCGCGGTAGCCGAACAGCTCGGTCGCCTGCCGGTTGACCGACAGGATCGTGCCCGTGTCGTCGACCAGGACGATGGCGTCAGGGGCGAGCTCGAGGTAGCGGGCGGCGACCTCCGGCGCTGCGTTCATTCGTACTTCCTCCGTTGCCGCTCCTCGAGACGGGCTGCGAAGGCCGCAGCCTCGGTCCGTCGACTCATGCCGAGCTTGGCCAGCATGTTCGACACGTAGTTCTTGACCGTCTTCTCGGCGAGGAACATCTCCTCGGCGATCTGGCGGTTGGAGTAGCCCTCACCGATCAGATCGAAGATCCGGTGCTCCTGATCGGTGAGGGTGGCGACGAGCCCCTCGTCGCTGTCCTTGAGGCGCTGCATGCCGAGCCGCACGGTGGCGGCGTCGAGCAGCGTGACCCCGGCGGCGACCTTGCGGATCGACTCGGTCAGTTCGTTCGAGCGGATCTGCTTGAGGACGTAGCCGGCGGCGCCGGCCATCGAGGCGTCGACGAGGGCCTGGTCGTCAGCGAACGAGGTGAGGATGAGACAGCGCACCTCGGGGTGTTCCGAGCGGATGTCCCGGCACACCTCGATGCCGTTGCCGTCGCCGAGGCGGACGTCGAGCACGGCGACGTCGGGCTGGGTGCGGGCGACGACGCCGAGGGCGTCGGCGGCGGCCCCCGCCTCACCCACGACCTCCATGTCGGCCTCGGCGTTGACCAGTTCGGCCACGCCGAGGCGGACGATCTCGTGGTCGTCGAGCAGGAAGACCCGGATCGGGCCGTCGGGGTTGGAGCTGGCGTCGTTCACATCACGAGTGTGCCCGATCGGGGGACCTCCCCGCTGCGCGGACGGCGGGCGGATCCGTCACCCCGATCCGGCCACGTCCACCTCACTTCTGGGCGGGTTCGGGCACGACGACCAGGGGGGTCGGCGGACGGTGGGCGAGGGCGGTGGTGACCGACCCCAGGAGGAGGTGGGCGACCCCGCGGTGGCCGCGGGCGCCGACCACCAGGAGGTCGGCGGTCTCGCCGGCCTCGGCCAGCACACTGCGGGGGTCGCCCGACGCCACGGTCCGGATCACCCGGCGGTCGATCTCGGCCGTCGCCTTGTCGACGATCTCGGCCAGCGACTGGCGCGCCTGGCCCTCGATCAGGGCGGGATCGACGGCGGTGACCTCGAAGCCGGCGTAGGGGGCGTAGCTCCAGGCCTGGACGGCCTCGATCTCGGCCTCCGGCGGCGTGTTGGCCAGCGCCCACCGCAGAGCGTCGAGCGACTGGGTCGAGCCGTCGACGCCGACCACCACCCGGGTGATCGTCGCGGCGGGCTCGGTGTCGCGGGGCACGACGACCACCGGGCACGGGGCGTGGGCGACGCAGTGGGAGCTGACCGATCCCAGCAGGTGGTCGGCGACGGCGTTGCGGCCACGGGTGCCGACGACGAGGAGGTCGGACTCCTCGGCCAGTTCGACGAGGGTGTGGCCGGCGCCGCCGTGCACGACGAAGACGT
>JBPEXC010000465.1:0-8110 GCA_052032035.1 Acidimicrobiales bacterium
CGGAATTCTCGAGCAGGTAGGCGATCTCGGCGTCGACGTAGCGGTAGTTGACGTTGATCGGCACGGCCCGCGCCTTGAAACAGCCGAGCATCGCCTCGAGCCACTCGATGCGGTTCCACGACACGATGGCCACGTGATCGCCGGGCGCCACGCCGACGTCGACGAGGTGACGACCGAAGCGCGACGCTCGCTCGTCGAGCTCGGCGTAGGTGCGGCGCTGGTCGATGGCGACCGCGGCGAGGGCGTCGGGGATCGTCTCGGCGACGAGCTCGAAGATGTCGGCGACGTTGTAGGTGCGGGTGGCTCCCTCGACGATGCTCACGACTCGGCTCCTTCTGCGGTCGGATTGCCCGTGGTGGGCATGTTCGAGGCGCTCGGCGCCGGGAGGTCGGGCACGAAGGGCGCCAGCAGGGCGTCGATGCGCGGTCCGCGACGCAGGTGGTGGCCGCCGTCGACCGGGAGCACGACGCCGGTGATCCAGCTCGACTCGGGGCCGCACAGGAAGCGGATGGCGGCGCCGGTGTCGGCGGTCGTGCCGACCCGGCCGAGGGGCATGTTGTCGCCGTAGTCCTCGAGCACGGCGCCGTCGCCCCGGAGCAGTTCGCTGATCTCGGTCTCGACCAGGCCGGGCGCCACGGCGTTGACCCGGATGCCGAGCGAGCCGAGTTCGTCGGCCGCGTTGGCCACGATCATGTTCACCCCCGCCTTCGACGCGGTGTAGGCGGTCATGAAGCGGTGGGTGTGCGAACCGGCGATCGACGAGACGGCGCACATCGTGCCGCCGCCGTTGGCGGCCAGGTGGGCGCCGCCGAGCTTGAAGGTCGACATGACGCCGGTGAGGTTGGTGGCCAGCACCTGGTTCCACGCTTCGAGGTCGGTGCCGAGGAAGGGGCCGGCCGATCCCATGCCGGCGTTGGCGATCACGATGCCGAGCGGGGCGTGCGCGTTGGCCTCGTCCATCGCGGTGGCCAACGCCGCCTCGTCGGCGACGTCGGCCACGGCGATCCGAGCCGAACCCGAGTGCAGCTTCTCGAGTTCGGCGGCGGCGTCGGCGAGCTTGGATTCGGTGCGTCCGCACAGGGTGACCGAGGCGCCGTCGGCGACGAGCGCCCGGGCGGCGCCGAGCCCGATCCCCGAGCCTCCCCCGGTGATGAAGGCGTGTGTTCCTGCCAGCACTGGTGGTGCCACGAGCGGTCCCCCTTGGTCGGTGGCGCCGTCCCCCGACGCTCCCCGAAGCCTCACAGGTGGCCGCTCGGGGAACAAATCGCGAGCGGTGATCGCGAGCGCCGACGGCGCTGGCACTCAGCCGACGGCGCGGGCGCTCAGCCGCCGGGGACGGGGTCGGCAGCCTCGAGCTTGGCGGCCTCGATCTTGGCGGTGGTGAGCTTGGCTCGACCGAACACGAAGAGCAGGAGGCCGACCGCCGCCGCCATCCAGAACGTCGCCCGCAACGCCAGCTGGCGGTCGGCCAACGACTCGACGATCACGACGGTGACGCCGCCGATCGCGGAACCGATCGGGATCATGCCCCACGCGAAGAATCGGTAGACGCTGTTGACCCGCCCCAGCAGCCGGGGCGGGATGATGCTCTGGCGGAGGCTGACGGTGATCACGTTCCACAGCACCGCCAGGAACGAGTTGACGCCGAACATCGTCAAGGTCACCGGCCACCACACCCAGAACCCGATCACCAGCGAGGTGAGCGCCATGCCACCGAGGGCGAGGGCGAGGCAGGCGCCCGGCCCGAGTCGCCCCGCCACCCGCGGGGCGAGGTTGCCGCCGAGAAGACCGCCGATCGCACCGCCGAACCCGATCACGGTGAACAGCAGCGGACCGACGTCGAGCACCTCCTGGGCGAACAGCACGAAGGTGGCGCCCGAGATCATGCCGGCGCCGTTCATCAGCCCGAGGATGATCGCCATCGGCCACAGCAGGGAGTGGCCGCGCAGCCAGTTCCAGCCCTCCGCGAGGTCACGCTTGAAGCCGACGAACATCGACGGCGCCGGCTCGCCGGCATCGGCGGCCCCACGGGCATCGCCGTCCTCGTCGGAGTCGGCCTCGGCCCGGAAGGTTCCGGGGATCAGGGCGACGAGGGCGGCGGCGACGAGGAACGACCCGGCGTCGACGAAGAACGGCACCGAGAAGGCCGCCACCAGCAGCAGCGACCCGAGCGGTGGGCCGATCAGGGTGTTGGTGACCCCCTCGACGCTCCACATGCGGCCGTTGGCCTTCTCCAGCTGATCGGGGTGGACGATCGCCGGCAGGATCGTCTGGGCCGAGTTGTCGCGCAGCACCTCGGCCATGCCGAGGCAGAACGTGGCGAGGAGGACGGCGAGGTAGAGCCCGACGTTGGTGCCGACGACGGTCTCGACCTCGTCGGGTCCCGGCAACACGCCCTGCTGGGAGAACACTGCGACGGCGACCACCAGGGTGACGACGCCGCGCACGAGGTCCATCCACACCATCGCCTTGCGACGGTCGACCCGATCGGTGATCACCCCGGCCGGGAGCGTGAAGACGAGCCACGGCAGGCGCTGGGCGACGACGACCAGGGCGACGAGCACCGGGTTGCGGGTGACCGCGGAGGCGAGCCACGGGTAGGCGACCGACCCCATGCCGTCGCCCAGGTTGGAGATGACGCTGGCGGTGAAGAGCTTCCAGTAGCTCGCACCGAGGCGGTCGGGCGCCGGCGCGGCGGTGGTCGTCATCGCCACACGCTACGTCGGTCCGGGAGGGATGGGTCGTCGAGTTCGGTCAGCGGGGCTGGAGCCGGTGCACGACCCCGGGGTCGGGGGCGGGCGGTCCGGCGTCGAGCACGCCGAGGTCGGCGAACACCTTGTCGAGCGCCTCGAGCAGCTCGAGGTACCGGTCGCCGATCGGGGGCAGCACGGGCATGGTCGGGGCGTAGGCGTGGGCCGGGAGCCCGGCGATGCACCCGTCGTCGGGGGCGACCGACGGGTTGTCGAGGAACTCGGCGATCATCGTCTGCGGGCACACGTCGTAGAACGCGACCACGTGGCCGAGCGACGGGTAGAAGAACAGGTGGGAGTCGGTGAGCGTCTCCGCCGCCCGCTCGGTCCACTCCGGCCAGGTCTGGAAGTCGAGGTCGGTGTAGAGGAGCATCGTCGGCACGTCCGACACCACCGGTTCGACGACGATCGGGTCCTCCGGGGCCACGTCCCAGATGTCGCAGTGGGTGATCCGGAACCAGTCGGCGGCGAACTCGACGGCGAGGGGGTGCCACTCGTGGCCGGTGCGGTCGGCGGGGAGGCCGCGGTCGAGGTAGGGAGCCTCCTCGGCGCACATCACGCTGTTGTAGAGGCCGTCGGAGAACTCGGGCGCCGGCCCGGACACGCCCCAGCCGAGCCGGCGAGCGACGACGGCGGGATCGAGGATCTCGGGCGGATCGGCGTCGTCGAACGAGTTCAGCTCGTCGAGGAGGGCTTCGAGTTCGGCGAGGACCTGTTCGGCGTCGAGCCGCACGAACGTGGCCACCGCGGCGGCGCGCGCCTCGGCGTCGTCGGCGGTGGCGATGCCGTGCACGAGGGCGAGGAGGTGGGGGTTGGCCCGGTCGACGGTGAGCCGTTCGAGCAGGACGGACGGGCCGAACTCGAACGCCGGCAGTCCGGTGAGGAGCTCGGCCGAGGGGCCCGTCACCACCACCGGCTCCCGGTCCAGGGCCTCGATGGCGCCGTTGATGTCGGCGGCGGGGTCGTCGAAGGCGGCGGCGCAGGTCGGGTCGTCGAGGCAGGTGGCGACCATCCCGTCGAGGGCGCGGAGCACACCGTCGTCGACGTCGTCGGTGAGGGGGTTGACCTCGGGCTGGAAGACCGAGTCGAGCACAACGCTGCGCACGCCGTCCGGGGCGTCGCGCAGGATGGTGAGGGCGAGGTCGGTGCCGTAGGAGCCGCCGAACAGGTTCCACTCCCCCACACCGAGGCCGAGACGGAGCTCGGCGACGTCGAGGGCGTTCTCGATCGTGGTGAACGCCGACAGGTCGACGCCCTCGCCCCGCAGGCGGGCCTGGCACTCCGCGGCGATCTGCTGCAGGTAGGCGTCGACGGCCTCGACCGACTCGTCGGCCGGGAACGGGAAACCGTCGACGAACCAGCGGGGGTCGACACAGCTCAGGTTGGGGTTGGAGTAGCCGGTGCCGCGCTGGTCGACGAACACCACCTCGCGCCCGCCGGCGGCGGTGGCCATCGCCAGGTCGAGGATCGGCCCGGAGAACGGCACGGCGGGACCGCCGGGACCACCCTCGAGATAGACGAGCGGATCGGGGTGGGTCCCGTCCCCGGGGCGCACCCCGAAGAAGACGGTGATCAGCCGAGAGGTCGGATCGCTCCGCTCCTCGGGCACGGCGATGAAGCCGCAGACCAGGTCGGGGGCGATCTCGAGCGAGTCGTGAGGGCAGAGCTGGAACGTCGTCCGCTCGGCCGGGGTGGCGTCGGGGGCGATCACGTCGAGGTTGAGGCACACCGCGATGACCGAGTCGGCGTCCGGCGTGGCGCTCAGGTGCCGGAGCTGCACGCCGACCGCCGGCGCGGTGAGGTCGACGGTCGGCAGGGCGAAGGGCGCCACCACGCCGAGGTCGGGGAGGTCGGGCGACGCCACGGTCTCCCCGACCACCGAGCCGTCGGCGCCGTGGAACACGACGTGGAACCGTTCGCCGAACTGGCTGGCGGCCGTGTCGAAGTCGAGGGCGTCGGCGAGATGGTTGAGGTCGCCGAGCACGCCGTGCACGAGCACCCGACCCTCGATCGGTGTGGCCAGCGGCTCGACCCAGGTCGAACCGACGGCCAGGCCGCGCACGGTACGGAACGGCGCGTCGGCCGACACGAGCTTCGTGCCGGCGAACGCGTCGATGTCGCAGCGCGCCAGTTCGTCGATGTCGACCCCGCTCACGATCGACGGTGCGTCGACCGCACCCGCCGGGACCGACCCGACACCGATCGCGGAGACGAGGAACACGAGCGCGCCGAACGCCCTCCACACGGGACTCTGGAGCATGCCACCCTCCGGTTTCTGTTGCCGCCTTCGCCACCCAGCCCTCACCGGGCGGTCGGAGCCGACGCTAGCGCTCGGCGCCGATCGGCGCTGCCATCCCGGCGGGGTTCACGCGGGGCGCGGGAGCGACCGCAACGCGTCGAGGAACCGTCGCAGCGGCGGTGCCGGCGCGGGACCGTCGCGCCACACCATGCGGATCGGTTGGACGAGCTCGAGGTCGACGGGCACGGCGACGAGCCGCCCGGCGTCGAGATCGTCCTCGGCGCTCACCGACGGGATGATCCCGACACCGTCGCCGTTGACGACGGCCAACCGGATCCCGGCGTTGGAGCGGAAGCTGCGGTGGCCGGCGGTCGGCACGAACCCGTGCGGCCGCAGCGCCTCCTCGATCACGTCGTGGGTGCCCGACCCTCGGGTCCGCAGCATCAGGGGCGTGGTGGCGAGGTCGGTGGCGCGCAACGGCCGGCGCCGGTTGGCCCACGGGTGGTCGGCGGCCACCACGACGACGAGCGGTTCGCCGGCGATGAGTTCGGAGCGGAGCCCGACCGGGGCGTTGGGGCCGGCCATCAGCCCGACGGCGGCGTCGCCATCGCGCACGAGGCCGGCGATCGAGCGGGTGTCGGCCTCGACGAGGCGGAGTTCGAGGTCGCCGAGACCGGCGCCGGCCACCCAGGCCGGCAGCCGCCGGGTGGCGATCGTCGAGGTGGCGGCGATCGTCAGCACCGACCGGCCTGCGGTGCGCAGCTCCCTGGCGCCGTCGATCAGGTGATGGGAGGCGGCGACGACGTCGGCGGCCAACGCCGCGACCTGGCGACCCTCGGCCGTCGGCCGCGAGCCGGTCGGCGTGCGCTCGAGCAGGGTGACGCCGAGCGAGGTCTCGAGCTTGCCGAGACGGGCGGTGGCCGACGGCTGCGACATGCCGTGGCGGGCGGCCGCCTTCGACACGCTCCCCAGCTCGACCACCGACAGGAACACCGTCAGGGAGGTGACGTCGACGTCCATCCACCGAATCTAGGGCTGAATCTACGGCCCCTGCCCCCGGTAGGGTGGCAGCCCGATGAACGCCGAAGCCACGCAACGTCGGGACGACCTCCTCGAGGTCCTGAGGAGCAAGGGCCTGCTCGCACTGCCCGAGCCGGTCGAGTTGTCGTCGGGGGCCCGAAGTCGGTTCTTCCTCGATGGCAAGAAGGCCCTTGCGAAGGGCGCCGACCTCGCGCTCGCCAGCCGCTGTCTCGTCGACCTCGCCGCCGACGAGGGCGTGGCCTTCGACGCCTGCGGCGGTCTCACCCTCGGGGCCGACCAGTTCGCCCACGGTGTGGCGATCGTCGGCGACGCCGAGTGGTTCGTGGTGCGCAAGCAGCCCAAGGGACGGGGCACCGACCGCTACGTGGAGGGCGCCGACCTGGCCGGCAAGCGGGTGCTGCTCGTCGACGACGTGATCACCACCGGCGGCTCGAGCCTGGTGGCGGCCGAGCGCATCCTGGCCGAGGGCGCCGAGATCGTGCTGGCGTCGACCCTGGTGGCCCGCTCCGATCAGCCGGCCGAGGCGTTCGCCGAGGCGGGCATCCCCTTCCGACCGCTGTTCACCTACGCGGATCTCGGGATCCCGGCGGTTGGCACCGAGTAGCCCGGCCGGCGACGGGCCGGAGCCGGAGGTCGGTGTCGGGCCGCACCCCGGACCCTGGCCCGACGACCCCCGGCTCGATCCCGAGTTGCTCGCCGGTGGCGATCGCCGCAACGTCGTCGACCGCTACCGCTACTGGTCGCTCGACGCCATCCGAGCCGACCTCGACACCCGTCGCCACCCGTTCCACGTCGCCATCGAGAACTGGCAGCACGACTTCAACATCGGCACGGTGGTGCGGGCCGCCAACGCCTTCTGCGCTGCCGAGGTGCACATCGTCGGCAAGAAGCGGTGGAACCGTCGCGGCGCGATGGTGACCGACCGCTACCAGCACGTGCGGCATCACCCGACGGTCGAGGACTTCGCTGCCTGGGCCGGCGAGGCGTCGTTGCCCCTCGTCGGGATCGACAACCTCCCCGGCTCCACCCCGCTCGAACACGATCCGCTGCCCGAACGCTGCGTGCTCGTGTTCGGCCAGGAGGGGCCGGGCCTGTCGGACGGGATGCGACCGGTGCTCGATCAGTGCCGCTCGATCGCCCAATACGGGTCGACCCGCTCGATCAACGCCGGCGTGGCGGCCGGCATCGCCATGCACCAGTGGATCTGCACCTACGCCGACGCGCCCGACTCCTGAACGCCCGGGCGCCCGCCCCGCTTGCGGGCCCGACGCTGGCGCAACGTCAGCTCGGCGAAGGTGAGCGCACCGATGGCGAGCACGAGCAGGAAGACGATCACGGCGAGGCGCCGGACCAGGCCGGGCATCTCCGCGACCGGCTCGGTGGTGAGCTCGGTGACGTAGACCTCGACCGCGGTCACCGGATCGGTGGCCTCACGGGCGGCGACCAGAGCGCGGTAGCGGCCGTCGGTCCAGTCCTCGCCCACGTCGGCGAAGAGCTGCCCCTCGGCGTCGAACACGATCACGGCGTCGGCGTCGGCCAGCTGGCGGAGGCGGAGCGCGAACGCGGCGGCGCCGGGGATCGGGTCGGCGGGGGCCAGCACCCGCAGGTCGACGCCGGCGGCCCGGGCCCGTTCGACCGCCGGCGCCCACGCGGTCTCGTCGTAGATCGCCGCCAGGTCGCGGGCGACGAAGGTCCCGTCGTCAGCGGTCTCGTCGACCACGTCATAGGGCTGCTCGGCCCCCGTCGGGGTGGCGGCGGCGAGCAGTGCGACCAACGACGCCACCAGGCCGACCGTCACGCGCACGACGCGGTGCCTCGGCCGGGCGGGCAGCACGGTCGTCGGGTTCGCGGGCTCGGGAGTCACCCTGGCAGTGTGTCACGATCCCGGCCCGGTGCGGCGGCCAGGTCGAACGGGTCGGCTCAGTTGGAGGAGCCGAGCATCCAGTCGCGCGCCTTGCCGTCCTTGGCCTCCTCGTCGGAGAAGAACCGGTCGAACGCCTCGTCGTCCTCGTCGTCGGCCCCGAGACCGCCGGCGAGACCGTCGGCGGCCTCCGCGAACGGGTTGACGTCGGCGGGATCG
>JBPEXC010000466.1:0-2731 GCA_052032035.1 Acidimicrobiales bacterium
CGAGGAGTTCCTGCGGTTCTACGCCCCGGTCACGATGGCCCGCGTCGTGGCGGCCGACGTCGAGGTGTCGGGGTGTCCGATGAAGGAGGGCGACTGGACGCTGCTGCCCTTCCCGGCCGCCAACCGCGACCCCGAGGTCTTCGACCGGGCCGACGAGTTCGTGATCGACCGGGCCCGCAACCGCCACGCCGCGTTCGGTCTCGGCATCCACCGCTGCCTCGGCTCCAACCTCGCCCGCATGGAGCTGCGGGTGGCGATCGAGGAGTGGCTGGCCCGCTTCCCCGAGTTCGAGGCGGCCGGTGACGCCCGCTGGTCGGCCGGCCAGGTGCGGGGCCCGCGGGAACTCCCGCTGCGCGTGGGGTGACCCCCGAGGCGCTCGTCGGGGCGCCGATAGTCTGCGCCCCTTGACGTCCACATCCGCCGCCGGCGCTCCCGCGCTCACCCGCCCGCCGGTCTGGTTCATCTTCTCGGTGACGGTCGCCGGCATCCTCGCCAACTCCGTCCTCAGTCCGCTCAGTCCCACGATCCTCGACCACTTCGGTCGCACCGACGCCGCCAACGGGCCTCTCGTGGCCTCGGCGTCGTTGCCCGGCGTGGTGATGGCGCCCGTCATCGGGGTGCTCGCCGACCGCTACGGTCGCCGGTCGGTGCTGCTGACATGCCTGGTGGTCTTCGGACTCGGGGCGGTCGGCGTCGCGCTCGCCTGGTCGTTCGAGGCCGTGATCGGGTTCCGGGTCTTCCAGGGCATCGGGGGTGCCGGCCTGCTCAACCTCGCCGTGGTGTTGATCGCGGATCACTGGTCGGGGCTCGAGCGGACCCGGCTGATCGGCCGCAACTCCGCGGTGCTCACCGTGTGTCTGGCGGTCGTGCCGGGCATCTCCGGGCTGGTGGCCGCCAACACCGACTGGCGGGTGTCGATGGGGTTCGGCGCCTTCGCCCTCCCGGTCGCGGCGATCGGTTGGCGCGTGCTCCCGACCGGGCGCCCTGCCGCCAACGCCTCGGTGCGCGATCAGGTGCGGGCGTCGATCGCCCTCGCCCGCAGCGGCACCGTCGCCGCCGTCATGGTCTCCGGGTTCGTCTTCTTCCTCGCCATCTTCGGGGTGTTCCTCACCGTCCTCCCGCTCCACCTCGACGCCGAGTTCGGGCTCGAGGAGTTCGGCCGGGGCCTGGTGATGTCGGCGCCGGCGCTCGGCGCCACGGTCGCCGCGTTCAACCTGGCGAAGATCCGGGCCGTCGTCTCGTTGCGAACCGTGCTGATCGGCGGTGGCGTGCTGATCGCAGTGGCGGCGCTGGTGATGGGGCTCGCCGGGAGCGTGTGGGTGATCGTGGCGGCCGCCATCGCCTACGGGCTGGGCGACGGGAGCACGATCCCGTCGCTGCAGGACCTGGTCGCCGACCTCGGCGGCGACCAGGGGCGAGCGTCGGTGATGGCGCTCTGGGTGTCGTCGGTGCGGCTGGGGCAGACCGTCGGGCCGCTGCTCTTCGCCTGGTTGCTCACCGGCCGGTCGACCGGTTCGGTGATGGTGCTCGGCGCCGGGGTGTTCGCCGCCCTGGCGGTGATCTTCGTGCTCGGACCCTTCGGGGCCGACGACGCAGCGGCCGACGCCGCCTGAGGCGAGAGGCGCCGTCGTTCAGGGCAGTGGCGGTCGGGGGAACGTCGCGGCGAGTTGGCGTGCGGTGGCGAGCAACCGGCCGTCGTCGGTCCACACCTCGGTGTCGGTGTCGACGTAGCCGTCGGCCAACACCGTCGAGGTGTTCGTCGTGGCACACCAACCCTCGTAGGGCTCGTCGAGGGTGTCGAACAGGTGGATCGTGAGGTCGATCGTCGACGCCCCGAGGGGCGGGTCGGTCCGCATCAGCACCGGCGGCACCCAGGCGTCGGTCAGGGCGACGGCGAGGGGCCGGTCGACCGGGCAGTCGTCGACCGTGCGGATCCAGCCCGACACCACGCCGCGACCGCTCGGGACCGGCGGCATCGTGCCCTCGACGTAGCGGGTGTCGTAGCGGCGGCGGATGAAGTCGGGCTCGCCCCAGTCCTCCCGCTCGAGCTCGGCGGGCGGCGGGAAGTCCGGGGCCGGGCGATCGCAGAACGAGACGGCCTCGCGGGGCGCGGCCACCGCCGCTCGGGCCACGACGAGGGCCTCGCCGTCGCGCACCAGGGCGGCGTCGAGCACGCTGAGGGATCGACCCGCCCGCACCACGTCGACCTCGACGGTCGCCGGGCCCGGCGTCGGCGGACGCAGGAAGTGGGCGGTCATCGACCGAAGCGGCCGGTCGGGTGTGGCCAGGTCGATCGCTCGGGCGAGGAGGCCCGCCGCGTAGCCGCCGTTGGCGCCGGTGCCGACGCTCCAGCGGTCGCTCACCTCCACCCGGAAGCGGCCCTCCCCGTCCGGTGTGCAGCGGGTGTCGGCTTCGAACTCGGTGAGGGGGCGCGTCACGCCCGGCGACGGTACGGGCTCGGGTCGGGCCCCGCAATCTCGGGAACGACCACTGGCGATCGGTGCTCGCGTGCTCTACCGTACGGCTGTATGACGACGGTCACACCCAACGCCGCTGCTTCCTCGCCCGACTTCAGCTTGTCGACCGACGAGTTCTGGACCGCCCCCCTCGACGTTCGCGCCGAGCGGTTCGAGTGGCTGCGGGCCAACGACCCCTACCGCTACTTCGAGCTGCCCGAGGTCGACCTGCCGATGGGCGACCCCGACCAGAAGGGCTACCACGCCCTGGTCCG
>JBPEXC010000467.1:0-2303 GCA_052032035.1 Acidimicrobiales bacterium
AGGTGGCCGACGGTACCAGTTCGGCGAACGCGTCGGCGTCGTCGGGGCGGACCTCGACCAGGTAGCGGCCGGCACCCTCACCGAACAGCTCGGCCGGTCCGTGCGATGACGCGACCGACAGTGTCATGCCCAGCCGACCGGCGAACGCCCATTCGGCCGCGGCGACGGCCAGGCCACCCTCGGAGAGGTCATGAGCGCTCTGCACCAGTCCCGATGCGATGGCCTGGTGCAGCTGCTCGTGGCGGGATACCGCACCGGGATCCGGGGGCTGGACCTCGCCTCCTCGATCGGCGCCGGTGACATCGTCGAGGTACGAGGCCCCGAGATGGCCCGCCGCTGGTCCGATGAGCCAGATGTCGTTGCCGCTGGCGACGACCCCGGTGCTCGGGATGCGGCTGACATCATCGGCGATTCCGACGGCGGTGATGATGAGCGTCGGCGTGACGGGATCGGGCGAGCCGTGCTCGTACACGAATTCGTTGAACAGTGAATCCTTTCCCGAGACGAACGGTGCCCCGTGGGCGATGGCGGCGTCGTGGCAGCCTCGACACGCGGCCACGAGCCCGGCCAGTGCCTCCGGTCGGTGGGGGTTGCCCCAGGCGAAGTTGTCGAGCAACGACAACCGGCGCGGGTCGGCCCCGGCAACGACGGCGTTGCGGACGGCTTCGTCGATCGCCGCCCACGCCATGGCCTCCGGGTCGTGGCGGCCGACCAGGATCGCGGCGCCGATGCCGATCACGGCGGCGCGAAGCTTCGGTGGGCCGTCGGTCTGCTCGAGCATCGGGTGTTCGTGGTCGCGGGGCGCCGATCCCGGCGGAATGAGGGCTGTGCCGTCGGCAGGGCCGTCGAGGGCCGCACCTCCGAAGGGCCGGACCACGGTTCCTCCCAGCACCTCGTGGTCGTAGCCTCGAATGACCGCCTCGTTGGACCGAATCGACGGATGCGCCAGCAGTGCAAGCAGCGCGTCGTTGGCGGTGACGCCCTCGGGGAGGCGGCCGGGGTCGGTGCGAGGCGGACGGCTGGTGTCGAGCATGCCGGCGGCCAGCCGGAGCGGGGGGCGCCCGTTGTGCAGGAAGTCGGTGTCGAGGTCGACGACGGTCTCCCCGCCGTCGACCACGGTCAACCGGCCGTCGCCGGTGAAATGGCCGATCACGTGGGCCTCCACCTGCCAGCGACGGGCCAGGTCGAGCAACGGCTCCGGGTCGGTGCAGGCGACGACCATCCGCTCCTGGGCCTCCGACAACCACACCTCCCACGGTGCGAGGCCCGCATACTTGAGGGGGACGGCGGCGAGGTCGACGCGGGCGCCCAGCTCGGCCGCCATCTCGCCGACGGCCGATGACAGGCCACCGGCCCCGCAGTCGGTGATGGCGTTGTAGAGACGCTGATCACGAGCTGCGACCACGAGGTCGATGAGGCCCTTCTCGACGACGGGGTCGCCGATCTGCACCGACGATCCGGCCACCTCGGCGGTTGTGTTGCTCATCGTCTGGGAGGAGAAGGTTGCACCTCCGACGCCGTCCCGGCCGACTTTGCCGCCGAGCACGACCACGTAGTCGCCGACCTGCGGTCTTGTGGGATTCGAGCCTCGCGGCAGGAGCCCGATGCAGCCGGCGAAGACCAACGGGGTCGTGGTGTAGGAGGCATCGTGGAAGATGGCGCCGGCGATGTTCGGGACACCGATCTTGTTCCCGTAGTCGGCGATCCCGGCGATCACGCCCGAGCGGATCCGCCGGGGATGCAGCACGCCCGGCGGGAGCGAGCGACTCTCGACGTCGTCGGGGCCGAAGCAGAGGATGTCGGTGATGGCGATCGGCTTGGCCGACACGCCCAGGATGTCACGAACCACGCCGCCGACTCCCGTGTTGGCTCCGCCGAACGGTTCGAGCGCCGAGGGGTGGTTGTGGGTTTCGGCTTTGAGCGCCAGGTCGTGGGTGTCGTCGAACCGGACGATGCCGGCGTTGTCGACGAATGCACTCTCCACCCACGGGGCCGAGATGGCTTCGGTCGCCCCTCGGAGGAAGGTTTTCAGCAGCCCGTCGACAACCCCGTCGGGCGTGTCGATCGTGGCCCGGAACGTCTTGTGGGAGCAGTGCTCACTCCACGTCTGGGCGAGCGTTTCCAACTCGGCGTCGGTCGGGGGGCGCCCTTGGGAGTTGAACCACTTCTGGATGGCCTCCAGCTCATCGACGGTCAGGCCGAGGCGCCGGGCCGAGCTCAGCTCGGCCAGCCCGTCGTGATCGAGCGAGGCGATGTCGACGTGTTCGGTCAGCGGCGCGGTGGCCGTGTCGTCGGTGAAGCCG
>JBPEXC010000468.1:0-3017 GCA_052032035.1 Acidimicrobiales bacterium
CACGATCACGGTGGCTCCCGCACGGTCTGCAGCCTGGGCGATGGTGAGGCCGGCCGCCCCGGAACCGACCACGACGAGATCGGCCGACAGGGTCTGCCCGCCCAGCGTCGATGCCTTTCGAAACACGTTGAATCCGCTTCTCGGTCGACGTCGGTGACCGACGGAGTGTCGTCGGGCGGGCGACGCCGCAGCGAGCCGGAGCGTCGTGTCGGTGGCCGTCGACCCGGTACCACCTGTCGCCTTCGCTGCGACGATACGGCCGCCGTTCGGCGCTCGGCCATGTCGAGCCGCTAAGTGGAACTACCCATGCTCGCCGAACCACCCGTGCTCGCCGAACCACCCGTGCTCGCCGGCCCGAGCCGCCGTGACGCCCGCCTCGTTTCGGCCGGGCATGTCGGGGTACGACGCGACCATGATCCAGATGAACCCGAACGATGCGCCGTCCAACGGCACCGCGCAGCCGACCGATCCCACGCCCGCTCCGACCCCCGAGGTCGTCGAGCCCGGCACCCCGACCAAGATCGCCGAGTACCCCCGCTACGTCGACGCCCAGCGGGCCGTCGACACGCTGTCCGACGAGGGGTTCCCCGTCTCGCAGGTGTCGATCGTGTGGGCCGGTCTCCGCCACATCGAGTACGTCACCGGGCGCGAGACCGTCGCCACCGCCGCCTTGCGGGGCGCCGCCGTCGGTGCCTGGTTCGGTTTCTTCCTCGGACTGCTCTTCGCCGGCCTCGGCGACACGGCCGAGACCACGATCTTCGGGGCCATCCTGGCCTACGCCCTCACCGGCGCCGTCGTCGTCGGCATCTACCGGGCCGTCGGCCACTGGGCCCGTCGAGGCACCCGCGACTTCGCCACCACCGGCGTGATGGACGCCGAACGCTACGAGGTCTGGGTCGATCCCGAGCTCGCCCCCCGAGCGACCCAGTTGCTGCGAGCCGAGCAGATCCTGCTCTGACACTCGAATCGATTCTGACCGCCTCGGCAGCCCCGCACGAGAGACACGAGAAAGAAGCACATCATGAACACCACCACCCGCATCGAACTGCCGGCCGAGGACGGGACCGACGCCCAGCGCGCCCACGTCGACCGCCTCGCCGCCGACACCGACGACCTCGTCTCGATGCTCACCCGCCACCACGAGGCCGGCGGCGACCTCCACCCCGAGGCCCTCGAGGCCTCGACCCGCCTCGCCGCCAGCGTTCGCGACCTGCAGGCGATGCTCACCCGCAGCCACGACACCGGCTCCGGAATCCTTCACTGAGGCGTCAGATGCCTGCAGCTCGGCGACGACGCTGCAACGGTTCGATGACGAAACGCCGGGTTGACTCCCGGGGTTGCGATCATCGTCCGAGGGGCAGACGACCGGGGTCGTCGACGGCGACCCCCACCCATGCCAGCCGGGGCTACGGCGATGCGGGCGGAATCCACTGTGATCCGCTAGGGGTTCGACTCCCCCCGATGGCACTGATCCCCTGATGGCACTGATCCCCTGATGGCACTGACCTCCACGGGTACCGATCCGTGATGAGGGCTACAGAGGCGGCGTGACCGAGTTGCGGTTGCCCCGGCGGGGGACATCCACGAGGCTGTTTGCAGCGTCGGATGGAACGTACCCCCAGGTAGCGAACTTGGGCTGACTACAGATTCGACGTGAGGTGCCGACGCTGTCTGCAAGGCACGAGTTTCTGGAGGGATGCCCACATGACCGATCAACCGCCCGTGTCCGGCTGGACCGATGGCTACGGCGAGACCCACGACGGCGCTCCGCCCGAGGGATACTGGATCGCCAGCGACGGCCGCTGGTACCCGCCCGAGCTCGCCGCCGACGCCCCGCCCAGCGAGCCGGTGCCGTCCGAACCAGTGCTGTCCGAACCAGTGCCGTCCGAACCAGTGCCGTCCGACGATCTGGCCAGCTTCGCCGCTCCGGAACCCACGCCGGCGCCCCAGATCGGTGACGACCCGGGCGCATCGTTCGACGCTCCCGGCGGGTTCCCGCCCCCGGCCACGTCGGGGTTCGGCGCACCTCCCTCAGCGGCACCTCCCTCAGCGGCACCGCCCTCGGCCGGCCCGCCCTCGGCGGCGCCGCCCATGGGCGCACCCCCCATGGCTGCACCGCCCGGAACCGGTTTCACGCCGCCCGAGCCCGCCGCATCCGGGGGCGACGACTCCAAGAAGCTGCTCCTGATCGGTGGCGCCGTGCTCGTGGCGCTCCTCGTGCTCGGCGGCATCGTGGTGGCCGTGGTCGGCGGCGGCGATGACGACGAGGCGCAGACCGTCGAGGCGATCGACGGCGAGACCGACACCGAGACCGACAGCGAGACCGACAGCGAGACCGACGCCGACGCCACGACCGAGACGACCGCTGCCGATGCCGGTTCGGACGGATCCGACAACGACGGGTCGGAGACGACGGAGACCACCGCCGCCGAGAGTTCCGGTGACGGCTCGTCGCCGGTGGTCGCCGGCGACGCCCGAGTCGGCGTCGAGGGCATCTCGTGTGCCCCGTTGCCCGACGACCAGCTCCAGCTGTCCGCCACCAACTCGTCGGCCAGCGTCGTCGACTACTGGCTGACGGTCGCCTTCTTCGACGAGGCCGGCAACCGCATCGCCGACGAGGCCGCCTGGCTCGACTCGGTGCGTCCCGGCGAGTCGATCGTCGAGGACCAGTTCGCCTTCGAGGAGGGCTGGTCGTCGTGCGAGGTCATCGACGCCGACATCTCCGATGTCACCATCGACCAGGCGCTCGTCGCCGACGTCTCGGCCTGCACCGTCGAGGGCGCAGACTTCGCCGGTGACGTCTCCGGCTCGGTGTCGGTGACCAACAGCGGCAGCGACGCCGCCGACTACGTCGTCGACGTCGCCCTGCTCGACCCGACCGGCCTCCGTCGAGGCACCGGCACGATCTACATCGACCAGGTGCGCGCCGGCGAGACCGCCCCCGGCGACCTGTTCACCTGGGTCGACCACGAGCCCGGCTTCACCTGCGAGGTGGTGTAGGTCCTCCGTTACGACGC